>CAJBIA010000159.1 GCA_903953055.1 uncultured Methylophilaceae bacterium | reverse complement strand
TAGCCACAAAGCCATCATTGATACGACTCTTAAAGGAATAGTCAGTTGTTGCATTGATTTTATCTTCAATGCGGTCGTACGCTAAAAGCAAATTGCCTAAAGGCAGTTTTAATTCATTTTGCCAGTAGATTTGATTTTGCGTTGATTTTGTATTGCTGATGCCGAAATCTCCATAGGCATTTGCGATATCAATACTTTGGCCAAGCTTGAAATTACTCCGCCAAAAGTCAGACAGTATGTTTTTACTATTAATCGCAAAAATTTGTTGTCTATTGTTTTGATAAGCGGGAAAGTTATTACCATCTAGATTAATATGGCCTTCATTCGAAAATGCTTGAAAGCTAATTTCATGGCCATTAATAATTCGGTGTGTGATATTGCCGTTAAAGCTTAGATTGCGATAAGCATCTCTATCTGCATCTTGGCCACTATGTAGTTTTATTGATGAAATGCTATCGCTGGTAACGGATGCAACGCCAATGGAATAGCTTGTCTCATTAACCGAGCCACTAATGTTTGTAGAGGCTTTCTTTGTATTGTAACTACCATATCCAGCACTTGCAGAAATATGTGTTCCTTGGCTACCGTGCTTTGTGAAAATTTGAATAACCCCACCAATTGCATCGGATCCATAAAGACTTGATGCCGCACCTCTTAATATTTCAATGTGATCAACTTGGTCTAAGGATATTTGGCTGAAATTTGTTAACCCATTGGCGGCTGCGGATACGCGCATTCCATCAATAAGAACCACAACTGATTGAATATTGTTACCACGAAGTCTTATGTTCGAAAGTGATCCCATGCCTCCATTAGATTCAATCTCGACGCCAGGTTGAGTTTGCAATATTTCGGTAAGTGTTGATTGCCCCGCAGTTTCTATTTCCTGCTGAGTGATGACGGAAATGTCGCCAATGACATTTTCACGTAGTTGCGGTATTCGGCTAGCTGTGATCACTACGCTATCAGCATAAATGGATGTTGGTACAGCAAGACTTGAGGTGCTAAAAAGCAAGCCTATGAGGCAAGCTTTCGTGGTTTTTTTCATTATCATCCCTATTAAAGGCGTACGTCCCCGAGCGCCAATATTGAAATGAAAATGCCGAGCGTGTGGCTCGTTAGAATAAGAGATTGTAGTGGTATTAATTCAAGAGGAATCAACACAACAGAAACCGTCACCCCGCGGCATTTCCATGCTTAGGTTGTTAGGCCGGTCTCCGGGCTTGTGAGGACATGATTTGCGCCTTCCCAAACATATGTTCAGTGGCTTATTGCAAACCTACAATCACTTACCGTTGCGGGGGCAGCATAGGAGTTGTTTTAGATAAAACGCACCTATTTCCCAGTTTCACCTTTATTGCAGAAAAGCAACGCAGGCACCTATCAACTTGTAATCATTATAGGGGATTTTATTCATCATCGTTGAACATTTTAAATGAATAAACGGCCAGCAAGATCTAGTAAAGCTTTCAAAGTAGTCGCTTAAGAAGTTGACTTAATGAGGAAATAACAATTATAGTGCATGCATGGATGCTGACTTAAAAGCTTTGGAAGAGAAGATTTCACAACTCGTTGAGTTGTGCCAATCTATGCGTAAAGATAATCTTGAATTGAGACAAGCGCTCGCGCTATCACAAGATGCTGAGCGTCAACTTAAAGTGCGTATGCAAGAAGCCCAGGTTAGAATAGAAAGCATTATTACTAGCTTGCCAGAGGATACTTATGAGTGAAGTTAATGGCGTTGAAGTTAGTATTATGGGGCGTGAATTTCGAATCTCTTGCTCCCCTGATGAGCGCGAGGGCTTGCTGAACGCCGTTTCTTATCTTGATAAAAAAATGTGCGATATTCGCGATTCTGGCAAAGTTATTGGTACAGAGCGCCTTGCAATTATGGCTGCGCTTAATTTAGCACACGAGCTTCTTACAACTCGAAGCGGTGGCGTGGACGTTGGTGGTATGAAAGGCAAAATTGCTAAAATGCAGGCCATGGTTGATGGCGCAATTGCAGAGCAAAATAAACTGTTCTAATCGTTAAGAAGAGATTTTGTATTACAAGTTACTTTTGTTCCCTGCGGTATGGTTTAGGTTATATATTCCTTGAACTAGTTTCTAGCATAGGTCTCTGTTATTCAAGTTGTTGTGAGCACGATCCACTGCGGTTGAGCCTAATACACTTTAGATAGTTACCACTTGAGCCTTTTTGGTTCAGGATGCTAGCCTAGGCAATGCTTAGTGGGGGACACCTTATATTATTTGGTTTATCGCAATGCGTGATATTTCAAATCTGCCAAACTCACTTTTTCTAAACAGTTCTCGTGGCTTGCTTCTAAAATTACTGGTGGAGCAAAACCTGCTTCAGCAGCTTCTAGCCACCGTATAGCACATAAACACCAGCGGTCCCCAGGCTTGAGACCTTCAAAGCCATATTCTGGCCTAGGGGTGCTTAGGTCGTTGCCTTTTGTCTTTGAAAAAATCAGAAACTCTTCGGTGACTTCTGCACATATCGTATGACTGCCTTGATCTTCAGGGCCCGTTTCACAACACCCGGAGCGGGTAAAGCCTGTTAGTGGATCTAAGCTGCATTCCTGTAAGGTAGTTCCTAATACATTTTTTGCCATGCGCTGCCTCACATTCAATATTAAGTCGGGTTATGATACGAGAGTCTAAGTGCAAAATGAGATTGATTGAGGAATAAATGCGTTATTGGTTAATGAAATCGGAACCGGCTGATGTGTCTATCGATGATTTAGCTTCGTTTCCCAATCAAACGGTTGATTGGTATGGCGTGCGTAATTACCAGGCGCGAAATTTTATGCGCGACCAAATGCAAGTTGGGGACGGTGTTTTGTTTTATCACTCCAATTGTGATCAGCCCGGAATTGCAGGCATTGCAGAAGTTTCTACCTTGGCTTACCCAGATCGGTTGCAATTTATTAAAGACCATAAATATTATGATCCCAAAGCGACGCCAGAAACCCCACGATGGTTTAATGTGGATGTGAAATTGGTTCGCAAAACTAGGCTACTTTCTTTAAAAGAAATGCGTGAAAATCCCACATTAGAAAATCTAAAAATTCTGCAGCGAGGCAATCGACTTTCTATTACTCCCGTGGACCCAAGAGATTGGCAAACGATTATGGCGTTGTTAGCCTAGTGAATAATAAAAAGCCCTGAATTTCAGGGCTTTTTTAATGGCGGGGTTTGAGCTGACCTTAAGGCTGATCTAAACTTCCCATTGATTTTGGATAAGTCACAACTCCCCATGGCATTTCTTTGTCGCTGATCTCTTTTATTTTTTCGAGTGTGTCGACATCAATGACCAGGACAGCTTGAGACTTGCCACAGGCGAGTAAAATCTGTTTGTCATCTGGTGTAAAGCTGAAGTGCCAGCAACGATTGCCAGTGCTGATATCTTTAATTTTTTCAAATGTTTTTGCATCAAAAACTTGCAAAGCTTTCTCTTTAGAAGAGGCGATAAAGATACGCTCACCTTTACGGTCAAATGAAACGCCATATGGAGATTGGCCTGTTTCAACGGTACGTGTGACGTTAAATTTCTTGTCCATGACCATAAATTTATTGCCTGACTCTAAAGTAGCAATATAAGTTGTGCCGTCAGGGGATACCTTTATGCCGCGCGGACGGTCACCATAATCTTTAGTTGAGATGGTCTTTAGTAGTTTGCCCGTCGCAAAATTATGAACGGTAATGGTGTTGTCTGCCTCATTAGTAATGATGAGCTTTTTTCCATCCTTTGAGAATTCCACGCCTTCAGTTTCAGGGCCGCCAACAATTTCACGAACTTTTTTGCCCTTCTTTAAATCTACTACCGAAATAAGTGCCGGTAACTTTTCTTCGGCATCATCTTCTTTAACTGCTTCACCTGCCTTAGGAGGCGGTCCACCTTTGGAGCTTGGTTCGGTTGAGACAAAAACTAGTCCTTTATAGACTCTTATAAACTCAGGGTTTTTGCCAACTGGAATGTGCTTAACTAACGCGCCACTTGCTCTATCAATCACTGAAATATTGTCATCATCTTTGTTTGCGGTGATGAGGTATTTACCATCTGCAGTTACAGCAATTCCGCGTGGACTTTTAGCTTGGATATCAATGTTACTCGTCGCTTCCATGGTTTCTAAATCAACCACGGTCACCCCGCCATCTTGATTCGAAATATAAGCATTCCCTTTTTCGCCAGCAATTGCGGAAAGGCTTGTAGTTATAAAAATAAGCGCTATTGCAGAAAAAGAAAGATGTTTCATGTAGTTCGACTCCAATGTTGAATTGTATTTTATTTAGTCAGTGGTTCGCCAATAAGGTTCTAAGAGCAAACAAGTCAGGCATTTATCCTAAAAAGAGTTTGTAAGCAGGGTTGCTGCTCTCGTCCCAATACGGATAGCCTAGTTGATTCAAAAAGCTTTTGAATGCAATTCGATCGCTTTGCGGGACTTGCATTCCGACTAATACACGGCCGTAATCTGCACCATGATTACGATAATGGAACAAACTAATATTCCAATCATGGCCCATCGTGTCTAGAAAGTTCATCAGGGCGCCGGGTTTTTCTGGGAACTCAAACCGATAAATAACCTCATCCGTTGCTTGGGGCGCATGCCCTCCAACCAAGTGGCGTAAATGTAATTTAGCGACTTCGTTATCGCTTAGGTCCAAAGCTGGCAATCCATTTGCTTTGAGCATTTCTACCAATTGTGTTGACGCTAGATTATCGTTGATCGCAATGCCGACAAAAATATGGGCTGATTGTGGGTCTGAATAACGGTAGTTAAATTCAGTAATGCTGCGGCCACTGAGCAGTCTGCAAAACCTTTTGAATGAGCCTGGTTTTTCAGGAATAGTCACAGCCAAAACTGCTTCACGTTTCTCACCGATCTCGGCACGTTCTGCCACAAACCGTAAGCGGTCAAAATTCATATTGGCACCAGAAGCGATTCCGATCATCGTTTTCCCGGTCAATTTGTTACGCTTTATATACTCTTTCATGCCAGCTACAGCTAATGCGCCGGCCGGTTCTAAAATAGAGCGAGTGTCTTCAAATACGTCTTTAATGGCAGCGCAAATGGCATCATTGTCCACTAATACCATTTCGTCGACATATTCTTGGCACAGCTTGAATGTATGTTCACCCACTTGTTTAACGGCGGCGCCATCGGCAAACAAGCCCACTTGATCCAACATTATGCGCTTACCTGCTTTGAGGGATTGCGTCATCGCATTGGCATCATTAGCTTCCACGCCAATGACTTTAATTTCTGGACGTAATGCTTTGACATAAGCGGCGATGCCAGCAAGCAAGCCACCGCCACCAACGCAGCAGAAAATTGCCTCGATAGGCTCAGGATGTTCATTGAGAATTTCCATCGCAATAGTGCCTTGGCCAGCAATCACTTCAGGGTCATCATAAGGATGAACAAAGGTGAGGCCTTCAGATTTTTCTAGTTCCAATGCATGTAAATATGCATCGGAATACGAGTCCCCAAAAAGGATGACTTCACCACCGCGGCTTTTTACTGCATTGATTTTGATTTGTGGTGTTGTGGTTGGCATAACGATGATGGCACGACATCCTAATTTTTGTGCTGACAAAGCAACACCCTGTGCATGATTGCCTGCAGAGGCGGCAATAACACCTCGATTGAGCGCTTCTTTCGATAGGTGGGCCATCATGTTATAAGCGCCACGAATTTTAAAAGAAAATACTGGCTGCATATCTTCACGTTTAAGCAGTACGCGATTATTTACACGAGCAGATAAATTCGGCTGATATTCAAGCGGCGTTTTTTTAGCAACATCATAGACGCGAGCATTACGAATTTTTTCTAGGTAGTCGTTTTTCATTCAGTCTAGCAAAGTGTATGATTGAGGATAGCTTGTAATTATAAAGAAAACGCATGATTAAAGAATTTTATTATGCAATTTGAAGGGTAAAAGAAGATGGCAACACAAGACGAATTAAAACAACAAGTCGCTAAGGCTGCGGTTGAATATGTCAAAGGCGGAATTATTGGAGTGGGTACCGGTTCCACAGCGAACTTTTTCATTGATGAACTTGCCAAAGTTAAAGCAAAAATTGATGGGGCAGTTGCAAGCTCAGAAGCCACAGCACAACGTTTGCGTGGACATGGAATTGAGGTGTTTGATTTAAATTCTGTAGATAGCATGGAAATTTACGTCGATGGGGCCGATGAAATAACTGAGCACCTACACATGCTTAAAGGTGGCGGTGGCGCATTGACTCGGGAAAAGATTGTAGCAGCGTGTGCAAAAAGTTTTATTTGTATTTGTGATGAAACTAAGTACGTGCCGGTGCTGGGTAAATTTCCGTTGCCTGTGGAAGTTTTGCCGATGGCGCGAAGTTATGTAGCTCGTGAATTAGTCAAGCTTGGAGGTCAGCCAAAATTGCGTGACTTTACAACTGACAACGGCAATGTAATTTTAGATGTCTATGGATTGGTCATTAGTAACCCGATTGAAATGGAAGCGAAAATCAATCAAATCGTTGGGGTTGTGACAAATGGATTATTCGCTGCGAGACCAGCCAATGTGCTTTTATTGGCAACTGCTGAGGGCGTTAAAACCTACAAAGCTAATTGACATTAAAATGTCATAAACAAGTTTTAAAATGTATGGTTAACTGAAGTGCTTGAGAATTAATTTTTAATAAGGATATTCCGGATGCAATCTGAACATACCTATAAGCAATATGATGCCGAATTGGAAGCAGTAAGAGCAAAAGTGCTCAAAATGGGTGGCTTAGTCGAACAACAAATCGTGAGCGCCTTAGAGTCGTTGGTAAATGTTAATCCAAAACTTGCTGCAGAAGTTATGCAAGCCGATCACCTTGTTAATGCACTAGAAGTTCAATTGGATGAGGATTGTAGCCATATTATTGTTCGTCGTCAGCCTACTGCTGGTGATTTACGTATGATTATGATGGTAGTTAAAACCATTACTGATCTCGAACGTATTGGTGATGAGGCCTCAAAAATTGCACGCGTCGCTCAAAAGATTTATGAGTCAGATCGTATGTATAAGACGCGTTTTACTGAAATTAACAGTATGGTTCAGTTGGTCCGTCAAATGCTACGTACGTCTTTGGATGCATTTGCGCGTTTAGATGTCACTAAGACGGCTGAAGTTGCTCGTCAGGATGAGCAAGTGGATGAGCAATTTCGAGCAGCAATGCGTCAATTGGTGACTTTTATGTTAGAGGATCCACGTACAATTTCAATGTCGCTAGAGGTCTTATTTGTGGCGAAAGCCATTGAGCGTATTGGGGATCATGCTAAAAATATTGCTGAATATGTGATTTATATGGTCAAAGGCAAAGATGTTCGTCATACGACAATCGAAGAAATGGAACGCGAAGCGCTCGAACCATAGTTTCGATAGTTTTAAATTAAAAAAGGGCGGTCATGTACCGCCCTTTTTTGTTTTTTTAGCTTTAACTTGTAAAGTATTTCTTTATGGTTTGGGTGGGATGTAGCCGCTTGCTTTATCTGCACCTTCGCCAAAGAAGTAAGCTTCTGTTTGTTCTTTTAGGTAATTGCGCGCTTGTGGGTCAGCAAGGCTCAGACGATTCTCATTGACCAACATGGTTTGTTGCTTTAGCCAGGCTGCCCAAGCTTCTTTTGAAACGCTCTCAAAGATACGTTGACCAAGGGGGCCTGGGTAGGGAGGAAAGTCCATGCCCTCAGCTTCTCGACCTAATTTAATGCATTTAATTGTGCGTGCCATTTTTTGATTTTCTGCTAAATGAGATAGTTGCTAATGATAGCGCAAGGCTAGCTGATTCGCACCTAAAGCATTGCGATTTATTATTAAAACTCTCCACGCAAGCCAAGCAATACTGAACGTCCGCCCATCGGAGCAATTTCTTTTAAGAACGAGCTGTGATCTCGAATGTCTTCATTTAGTAAGTTACGGGCTTTAGCAAAAACTTCTAAATTAAATGCAGTTCTGAGACGGTAGCTGATGGTGGCGTTGATCAGCACGTATCCTTCAGTTGGCAATTCGTTGCTTGCAACACGATACTGCTTAAAACCATACAGTAAGTCTATTTTAGAAGCAAGATCGCCGAAGTTATAATCAAGCCCGGTGCCTAAGCGCATAGGGGAAATTCGGGGGAGTGGCTTGCCGGTATGTTCATCTTTGGCTTGAACGTAATCTCCGCGAAGGTTGAGATTCAAATCACCATGTCCTTCATAAATACGAAACTTTGCTTCACTCTCAAGCCCTTTAAAGATGGCAGGGATTTCTTGAGCTTGGAATACATTGAGTCCGCTATTAATTGTGCCGGTGTTGAATAAGGTAATGAAGTTGTTAAATTTTGTATAAAAACCGCTCAAACTGATGCTATTTTTTTCTGTTTTCCAGCATAGCCTGCCATCAAGTCCGTTAGACATCTCTTTGCTAAGAGATAAATCTCCTATTTCGTATTGATGGGTTGCTATATGGGCGCCATTAGCAAATAACTCATCTTGACTTGGGGCGCGTTCAGTATGGGCCAGATTCGTTTCCACAGACCATTGATGATCGAAATGATAAAGGGCTCCGACCGATAAGTTTTTAGGTTCAAATTCCCGACTGAGTGCACTTCCAAATCGAGCCCCGCCTGATGAATGAATATTGGCCTGATCAATGCGAGCGCCGGCACTAAGTTTGAGTTGATCAATTGGAAGCTCTTCGTAGATATAAAATCCCTGCTTGGTGTTATGGGAAGGCGGAACAAATGCTTCGTTTCCTGATGCTTCGAATCTTGTGTTTTGAAATTGCATACCAAGTACGCCAACGAGACTGCCAATTTGTGTGTGAGCGCCCTCAAGTGTTCCCTCTATGCCATGATTTAAAAAGGTAGTCTCAATGTTGCCGTTATTGATTTCTTGGTGCTGATAATCGGTATAAACCATATGAAATTTAATCCGCTTGAGTGCACTACTTAAGTCAAATAACTCAGATGAAAAGTCTATACGGTCATTCACCATATCGATTTTTACATTAGGTTCGGCAACAGTTCCGTAGAAACTGTTAGTGCGAGCATACGAAAATCCAGCATAGCCTTTTTCAAAAGTAATCGAAGCGCCGAATGCTCCCCCATCAGATTCAGCTGCACTATTGGTGAGTTTGCCGTTATTGGGATGAATGCCCCCTTCAATATTTTTTAATTTTGTAGCAGCGGCGTCCGGGATACTTAAATCGTCATTTTTTCTGATGTAAGCATCGGCATGGATTGCCAGTAGACCATTGCCAATATCAATGACTGCAGCGCTACTTCGTTCATTATCTGCACCACCTATTCGCGCTTCTCCTCTGCCAATCACGCCATTAAGGGATTCTTTGGGAATGCGGTGATCAATGACATTGACTACGCCGCCGACGGCCCCTCCACTATAAATCACTGCGGCAGGCCCTCTAATGATTTCAATTTGTTCAGCAATGAGCGGGTCAACCCCCACCGCGTGGTCAGGACTCAATGCTGAAGCGTCTAATACGCCTACGCCATTTTGCATGATCTGAACGTGATCCCCTTCCATCCCTCGAATAATAGGCCTTGAAGCATTGGGACCGAAATAGCTGGAACTCACGCCTGGAATATCATTGAGCGTTTCACCCAAGGTGCTCTCACGACGCATCGAAAGCTCCCTTCCATTGAGGATGGTGATTGGCACTACAAATTCATCTGTTCCTGTGCCAAGCAAATTGCCAGTGATGGGCACTGCAGGCGCTTGAATTGTTGAATTCTCTTCAGCCTTTGCCGGAATGATCCATATGACGTATGCGGCCAATAGGCCAACAATCGAAATGAATGATTTGTTTGGGTTCATACTCACACTCTTAAAATAAAAAAGCATTTCTTTCAAACTCTGAAAGAAAAACAAAACGCAGTAATGCGCTAATGCAATTTAATTAAGTTAGTAAAGGCGGCGCGCGAGCGGCATAAACAGCAAAAGTCTCGCTAGTATGCCGATGGGAAATGGTACTGTTTAAGTTAAAGCTAACAGTGCAAATTGCGATGTAAAAATGGTTGGTGGCGATGCTGTTCGCAATTTCTCCATAGCTCATACATTTTTCGCAAAAGGCACTATGTGTTGTTTTATCCTGATTTTGGGAAGTTTGAAGCGAATCTTTGATATGCGAAATTTCGTGCGTAACTCCAGCTTGCTGTGTAAGAGCGAACAGCAGGGCAAAAATAAAATAAACGAAATATCGGCGCAACATGCCGCGATTGTATCAGATTAAGAAATGTTCAATGGCATCAAGTTCTTGCGATGCCTGAACGTGATTTTCAAACCGCTTATTGCAGCGAGCATACCAATAACGACTATTTCCTTCGTCGCCTTCTATTTTGTGGAGTACAGCATGTATCCAGCAGGCGGTTGCATCATTGAAGTCTTGAACAATATGATGTGAAGCATCCCAGTCCCCAGCTTGAGCGAGTTTAACGGCTTTTCGAAGTTGTAGCTTGAGCTGATTATCCATATTTTTGAAATATAAATTAAAAAAGCCCAGCATGCTGGGCTTAGTCTTAATGGCTTAAATTAAGCGCTAAAGTTTGCAGAAGCAAAGTCCCAGTTTGCTAATGAAGCTAGGAAAACTTCAACGAACTTAGCACGGGCGTTACGATAGTCAATGTAATAAGCATGTTCCCAAACATCAATCGTTAGGATTGCTTTATCACCAGTGGTCAGCGGTGTACCAGCAGCGCCCATGTTCGCGATATCGACTGAGCCATCTGCCTTTTTAACTAACCATGTCCAGCCGGAACCAAAGTTTCCAACAGCTGAAGCTTGGAATGCTTTTTTGAACTCATCGAATGAACCCCATTTTGCATTGATGGCATCAGCTAATGCACCGGTTGGTGAACCGCCGCCGTTAGGCTTCATGCTATTCCAGAAAAAGGTGTGGTTCCAGATTTGTGCTGAATTATTGTAGATTCCCGCAGAGGACTTTTTAATGATTTCTTCAAGGCTACTATTTTCGAAGTCAGTGCCCTTGATGAGATTATTCAGGTTAGTCACATACGTTTGATGGTGTTTTCCATAGTGAAACTCTAATGTTTCTTCTGAGATGTGAGGAGCTAGGGCATTTTTTGCATAAGGCAAAGCTGGTAATTGGTGTTCCATGAAGATCCCTTAAAAGTGATGAGTAAAAATTTTCAATGCTGATTTTGCCACATTAATGGCGGATAAAAAACAATGCCGTGTTTAGGGGTAAATGGTTAATGTTTTTTGGCGCGGGGATGAGCTTGGTCATAGACCTTGGCGAGGTGTTGGAAATCTAAGTGTGTATACACTTGAGTGGTACTGATGTTGGCATGGCCTAACATTTCTTGCACGGCTCTTAAATCGCCGCTTGATTGTAATACGTGGGTGGCAAAACTGTGCCGAAGCATATGCGGATGCACATCACTATTAATCCCCTGTTTGATTGCCCATTCCTTTAATCGGTATTGAATTGCCCTTGGCGAAATGCGACGACCCTGTTTGGTGATGAATAAGGCAGGTTGGTCAGGCTTGGCTATGCTTGTGCGGGCAGATAACCAGATTTGGATTGCGTGAATCGCATGACTTCCAACTGGCACGATACGAGTCTTATTGCCTTTACCTGTGACGCTAATCGTGCCATTTGCAAGATCTAGGGTGTTGAAATTAAGGCCAACAAGCTCGGCTAAACGTAAGCCTGAAGAATAAAAAAGCTCTAAGATGGCATGATCCCGTAAGCTTAATAAATCCAACTCTTTGATATCAACCAATTGAACCGCTTGGTCTGCGGAAAGTGCTTGCGGTAAGTTTTTGGCAGATTTTGGGGCACGCATCCCGACACAGGGGTTGCTACTGAAGTTGTGCTGTTTTACAAGGTAATCAAAAAAGCCACGCCAAGCTGAAAGCATCCTGGCAATACTTTTTCCGCCTAGACCACGCCCGTGAAGTTTTGCGATGAGTTGGCGAATATTTGCAGGTTTTAATTCGTTTAATGCTGTTGCAGTATCCGCGTTGCTATCTAAAATTAATTGAATGTCTCGTGCGTAATTGTTTTGTGTGAGCTTGCTAAGACCACGTTCAAAAGTGATGTGGTTGAGGTAGGCTTCTAAGTAGTTCAATTTAGCCTCATTTTAAGCAGGCTTAAGACAAGTGTTGTTGAATTGCTGCGCTGACAAGCTCACCAATACGCTTTACAAAGAGAGTGCCCATCTCGGGATAAAAACGGCTTTCATCATTGGATGCCATTACAAGTAAACCAAATATTGTTCCGTCGCCTAATCTAGTGATTGCATAAGACTTTGCTTCAGCGTCTGGTCTAATCCCTGAAATCCCTTCATTAATTGATGGCCCGCAGTAAGGCTCAATTAACGATTCAGCCCATATTTTTGTGACCCCATCTACATCTTGAAATGCTGACTGAGTGGCATCATTCGGGTTTCTTGGTTCGGCCCAGATCATGACTTTTGTAGTTGAAATATCAAAGTCATTTAGCAGGCTGTCGTGGAGTGCTTTTGTAATTTCATTTAAGTTAGTTGCATTTAATAGGGCGAGTGTTAATTTGTGTACTTTGTTGCTTTTAGCGTCATTTTCGATGCCGAATTCGAGCAATTCACTATATTTTCGTTCAATTTGACGGATTTTATCGCGCTGTGCTGCTTGTTGGCGCTCCGCTAAAGATACGGTGCCACTCCCGTGAGGGTTTGGGAGATACATCGTCGCAAGCAAGCCTATGTTGTTTGAAAAGAATTCAGGATTGCTTTCAAGATATTGTGCAACGTCTGCTTCATTAATGATTTTGTTTGCTTGGGATTCCATGAATATCCTTAAGGTTTATATTCTTATTTTCATTAGATGTTGATTTCGCCATCGAATACTGACTCTGCAGGGCCGGTCATCATGACGGGTGAACTGCTGCCCTCCCAACTGATACTGAGTGTGCCGCCTTGCATTAAAACCGTCACTGGCGATTGGATTTTGTTTAATCGAATGCCTGCAACTGCTGCTGCACATGCCCCGGTGCCGCAGGCTAAAGTTTCTCCAGTGCCACGTTCAAAAACACGAAGACGTATTTCGTGAGTGCTAAGGATTTGCATAAATCCCGCATTAACTCTTTGAGGAAAACTTGGGTGATTTTCTATTAATGCGCCCTGCGTTTTTACGGGGGCTATATCAATGTCTGCAACAATTTGAACTGCATGTGGGTTTCCCATAGAAACGACTGACATTTCAACTTTGTCATGATTAATGTTGAGTTCATAAGTGAGCGATGCCGCTTCAGTGATAAATGGAATCTGTGCGGGCTCAAATTGCGGAATTCCCATATTAACAGTCACTAGGCCGTTATCTTCAAGCTTTGGATAAATGAGTCCATTGGCGGTTTCAACGCAAATTAGCGTTTTTTCAGTCAGTTTTTTCTCGTAAACAAATCTTACGAAGCAGCGGGCGCCATTTCCACATTGTTCTACTTCGCCTCCATCTGCATTAAAAATTCGGTACCTAAAATCTGCAGCTTGATTGACTGGCTTTTCGACAAGCAGTAATTGGTCGCATCCTACGCCAAAGTGCCGATCTGCCAGTTGGCGAATTTGTGCAGCACTTAATTGAATCGATTGGCTGTAGCCATCAATCACAATAAAGTCATTGCCTATTCCTTGCATTTTTGTAAATCTTATATGCATCTTTAATCTGCCAACTTGCTTCATTAATTACTTATATTGTAGGGGATTGTGGCTAGCTAAGGTAGTCGTCATTTTGTGAATTAGGTTTATTTTGATATCCTTACGTTCCTTACAAAAAGAATTGAATCCTTATTATGTCCGAATACTTATTTACCTCAGAATCTGTTTCTGAGGGCCATCCAGACAAGCTTGCTGATCAGGTGTCTGACAGTATTTTAGATGCGATTCTTGAGCAAGATCCTACCGCCCGTGTTGCTGCAGAGACGCTAGCCAATACCGGTTTAATTGTTTTGGCTGGTGAAATTACCACAACGGCTAATGTGGATTACATCAAAGTCGCACGCGAGACGATTAAACGCATTGGTTACGACAACACTGAATACGGTATCGACTATAAAGGTTGTGCAGTTCTCGTTGCCTACGACAAACAGTCTCCAGACATTGCCCAAGGTGTAGATGGTGCACATGATGATCCACTCGATCAAGGGGCTGGTGACCAAGGCATTATGTTTGGTTATGCTTGTGAAGAAACCCCGCAACTGATGCCACTCCCGATCTGGCTCTCTCACCGTGTGATGGAACGTCAATCACAACTGCGTAAAGATGGCCGTTTGCCATGGCTGCGCCCTGATGCTAAGTCACAAGTGACGATTAAGTACGAGAACGGTAAACCAAGTGCCATTGATACGGTTGTGGTTTCAACCCAGCACGCACCTGAGATGGAATTAAAAGACATCCGCGAAGCGGTGATTGAAGAGATCATCAAACCAACATTGCCTAAAGAACTCATTAAGGGCGACATCAAGTTCTTAGTGAACCCAACCGGTCGCTTTGTGATTGGTGGTCCACAAGGCGATTGCGGGTTAACAGGCCGTAAGATCATTGTCGACACCTACGGCGGCGCAGCCCCACACGGCGGAGGCGCATTCTCTGGTAAAGACCCATCAAAAGTAGACCGCTCTGCAGCTTACGCAGGTCGTTATGTGGCGAAGAACATTGTGGCAGCAGGACTTGCTTCACGTTGTTTAGTCCAAATCTCTTACGCGATTGGTGTCGCGCAACCAACTTCCATAATGGTCGAGACCTACGGCACGGGCAAGGTCTCTAACGAAGTCCTCACTGCATTGGTGCGTGAGCACTTTGACCTGCGCCCTAAGGGCATCGTGAAGATGCTCGATCTCTTGCGTCCAATCTACACCAAGACAGCGGCTTACGGTCACTTCGGCCGTGACGAGCCAGAGTTTTCATGGGAAGCGATTGATAAAGCCGCGGCATTAAAAGCCTCAGTTTAATCATCGTTTTGTATTAAGAAGCCTCATCGTTTGATGGGGCTTTTTTATTGCCTAATGTACTCAATGAATTGAAATTTGTACAAAAATAATAATCGCGTATAATTGGCCGCATTCCGAGGAGCGCTGCGAGAGAAAACTCCCAGGCTCGGAACATGTTCTAACGGCGCTCACCATATTAACCGTGCCGGGCACGGGATACGGGTGAGAGTTTTAGAGCTTCAAGTGACTTACTTTTAGTACCTCTAGCATCTCCAAATTTTCCGCATTCCCTCCGGTCACACCATTCAAGGAAAATACATGAATACTGTGACTGATTTTAAAGATTACATCGTAGCTGATATTAATTTAGCAGTTTTTGGCCGTAAAGAAATTGCGATTGCTGAAACAGAAATGCCAGGTTTAATGGCCATTCGTGAAGAGTTTGCTAAAGCCCAGCCTCTAAAAGGGGCTCGTATTACTGGCTCACTGCATATGACAATTCAAACAGCAGTGCTGATTGAAACGCTCAAAGATTTAGGGGCTGAAGTGCGTTGGGCATCATGCAATATTTATTCAACACAAGATCATGCAGCTGCAGCGATTGCCGCAGGCGGCACGCCAGTCTTTGCGATTAAAGGCGAAACGCTTGTGGAATATTGGGACTACACACATCGTATTTTTGAATGGGTTGATGGCAGCTATTCAAATATGATTTTGGATGATGGCGGTGATGCTACTTTGTTGCTTCACCTTGGTACGAAAGCTGAAAAAGATATTTCTTTATTAAATAATCCAAGCAGTGAAGAAGAAATTTGTTTATTTAATGCGATAAAAGAAAAACTTAAAACAGACCCAACTTGGTATTCAACACGTCTTGCACAAATCAAAGGGGTGACTGAAGAAACGACAACGGGCGTGCATCGCTTATATCAAATGCACAAAGAGGGCCGCTTGGCCTTCCCAGCAATCAATGTGAATGACTCCGTAACTAAATCTAAATTTGATAATCTGTATGGTTGCCGTGAATCATTAGTGGATGCAATTAAACGCGCAACCGATGTGATGATTGCAGGTAAGATTGCTGTTGTTGCGGGTTACGGTGATGTAGGTAAAGGTTCTGCACAAGCTTTGCGTGCTTTGTCTGCTCAGGTTTGGGTAACTGAAATTGACCCAATCTGTGCTTTGCAGGCGGCAATGGAAGGTTACCGCGTTGTTACGATGGATTACGCATGTGAGCATGGTGATATTTTTGTGACGGCAACAGGTAACTATCATGTGATTAGTCACGACCACATGGCAAAAATGAAAGACCAAGCGATTGTATGTAACATTGGCCACTTCGATAATGAGATTGATGTTGCTTCACTCGAAAAATATGAGTGGGATGAAATCAAGCCACAAGTGGATCATGTGATCTTCTCTGACGGTAAAAAGATTATTTTGTTAGCTAAGGGCCGTTTAGTGAACTTAGGTTGCGGAACTGGTCATCCAAGTTACGTAATGAGCTCATCATTTGCGAACCAAACGATTGCTCAAATTGAACTGTTTGCAAATACCGACAAATATCCGGTTGGTGTTTATACTTTGCCTAAACATCTGGATGAAAAAGTGGCAGTGTTGCAATTGAAAAAATTGAATGCACAGTTGACGCGTTTAACGGATGAGCAAGCGGCATATATTGGCGTTTCGCAAAATGGGCCGTTTAAGCCTGTTACCTATCGCTATTAATTTAGGATCAATTAACAGGCGATGGTTTACATGGCCTGTTAATGGCTAAAGATAGAGGAAGCGTTTATGAATCCTGAAATTAGTTTTGAATTTTTTCCGCCAAAAACGGAAGATGGCGTCTTAAAGCTTCGCGAAACACGTAAGCATTTGGCGCTGCTGAATCCAAAGTTCTTCTCAGTCACTTTTGGTGCTGGTGGATCGACGCGCGACAGAACCATGGATGCTGTGCTTGAGATTCAAGCAGAAGGTTTTGAAGCTGCGCCACATATTTCAGGCATTTCATCTTCAAAAGAAGAAATACTTGCCTTGCTTAAAGCTTATCAAAGTCATGGCATCAGACGCTTGGTAGTGTTGCGTGGAGATTTGCCTTCAGGGGAGGTCAGTAGTGGAGATTTTGCCTATGCAAGCCAATTAGTTTCTTTCATCCGTGAACAAACAGCGAATTGGTTTCAAATTGAGGTCGCCGCCTATCCCGAAACTCATCCTGAAGCTCGTTCAGCCGGAGCAGATTTAAAACACTTTAAAACAAAAGTCGATGCCGGCGCCAATGCTGCAATTACCCAGTATTTTTATAATGCCGATGCCTACTTTCGCTTTCTTGATCAATGCCAAAAAATTGGCATTACTATTCCGATTGTGCCTGGTGTGATGCCTATCTATAACTACACGCAGTTAGCACGGTTTTCAAATGTTTGCGGTGCAGAAATTCCACGTTGGTTGCGTCTGCATTTGGAAGATTGTGGCGATGATATTGCATCACTTCGAGCATTTGGCTTGGATGTAGTCAGTGATTTATGTGAGAAATTAATGGCTGGAGGGGCGCCTGGCTTGCATTTTTACACGCTTAATCAGTCTGGGATTATTAGTAATATTGCTGAAAGACTTGGGTTGGATAAATAAACCCTAGAAATAAAAAGGCCTAGAATTTTCTAGGCTTTTTTATTTCAATCGATGGCTTAGTCTCTAATGGAATGTTGGACTATCCTCACCAAAGATTGCATCTTCAACAAAAAGGAAGTCATTCGTTCTTCCTTGTTTTCTAAGCGCCATCAGTGCAGTCCAGCGTATTTCATCTACGCCAACATGATCTTGTGAAAGGGCCATTGCTCTATCCATGATGACCTCATGTAAAGCATGGTTGATAACGTTTGATTGCATTAAGAATATCAAAAAGCTTAAGCCCTCAATTTCAATCTTTTTGATTTCTTCCTCACTATAGATGCGTGTGGATTGTGTAATGGGGTTTGGGGAGTTCCCTGCTGCATCTGCCATGGCTTCTAATGAGCTAAACCAATCGAATGCGCCACTGATGTCGGTGCTGTCAAAGCCCGCTTCAAATAACTCTTGGGCAAGCGTATTGTGGTCAGGCTGAACATTTGCCTCCACGTAGTTTTCGAACATATAAACTAAGACTTCAAACATAGATTCTCCTATCAAATTTATACGGTCAAATTTATTCAGTTAGTCGATATCTAATATCGACTTCCCATTAGAGAAACTATTCAATTTTCTAACACCAGCACAGTCAGTTTCGCCCAAAGGTCCTCGCGAGTCAAGTGAGTCAGCGCCCAACTCAAACTTAAATTAAAGACTAGCGAAAATAAGCCAATTCATTGGTGATGTCTTGAATGCAATCAACCAATTTGGCTCCTTGTTTAATCAGCGTATGACAGCCTTTAGATAAAGGGGAGTGAATGGATCCAGGGATTGCAAACACTTCACGTCCTTGTTCTATAGCAAATCTAGCTGTCATGAGGGAACCACTTTGGATGTTGGCCTCGACTACTAAACATCCCAAACTTAGGCCGCTAATAATTCGGTTACGCCTAGGAAAGTTTTCTGGTTTAGATGGGGTTCCAATTGGAAACTCAGAAATAATTAAACCTTGGGCAACAATTTGATGTGCAAGTTTTAAGTGCTTTGCTGGATAGACAATATCTAATCCAGTACCAACAACGGCGATAGTCTTTCCTTGGCCGCTTTTCAAAGCGCCAAGATGTGCTGCTGCATCAATTCCAAGAGCTAAGCCGCTGATGATACAAAAGCCTTCTGTTGCTAGCACATTTGCAAATTCCTCTGCATTTTTCCTTCCTTGAACAGTGGCATTTCGGCTGCCTACTACCGAAATTGCTGGCATGTCTAGACACTTTAAATTGCCTTTGGCATAGAGAATGGGTGGCGGGTCTGGAATTTCTAAAAGTACAGATGGATAATGAGGGTCCCCGAGTGTGAGGAGATGATTTTCATCTTTTTCAAGCCATTGCAGTCCTGATTTCGCTAATTCAAGATTGGGGCCGTGTTTAATTGCGCTAGAGATAGGTTCAGGAACGACTTGGTTTAAGTCTTTATGTGAGGCACTAAAGATATTCTCTGGGCCCCCAAAATGATGTAGTAACTTACAAAAACTCTGTCCATTTAAGTCAGGTATTTGTTGGAGACATATCCATAAGGCTGCTTCATTGGTGTCTTGGCTAGTCATGCGGGGGTATAATGGTGCGAGTCCTTAAGTTTAGTTTTAGAGGCGTTGCATTGTTTAGATATCAACTGTCAATTCAATAACAGTTTTTAAGTAATTTATATAACAATAAAGTTTCTATGGCAATTTATTCAGATGGCAATATTAGACATACTTAATTATCCAGATGCTCGCTTGTACAAAGTTGCAAAGCCAGTATCGAAGGTGGATGAAAAAATTCAGCGCTTAATCGATGACATGGCTGAAACCATGTACGAAGCGCCAGGTATTGGCCTAGCTGCAACTCAAGTGGATGTGCATCTGCAAATTATCGTGATTGATATCAGCGAAGCCAAGAATAAATTACAGGTATTTATTAATCCTAAGGTCAAAGCTAAAGCAGGCACGCAAGAGTACGAGGAAGGCTGTCTTTCGGTTCCTGGGGTCTATGAGAATGTGACAAGAGCAGAAAGTGTTGTGATTGAAGCCTTAGATAGTAAAGGAAAGCCCTTTACGCTAGAAGCGGAGGGTTTGATGGCGGTGTGTATTCAACATGAAATGGATCATTTGCTGGGTAAAGTGTTCGTTCAGTATTTATCACCACTTAAGCAAAATCGGATAAAAACCAAAATGCAGAAAAAGCAACGCGGTCGATAGTATGCAGCCGTTAAGAATCATTTTTGCAGGTACGCCTGATTTTGCAGTACCCGCTTTGGCTGCTTTAATTGAAGCTGGACATCAAGTAATGTTAGTGCTCACTCAGCCAGATAGGCCTTCTGGAAGAGGGATGAAGCTTAAGGCGAGTCCGGTTAAAGAACTTGCATTGCAGCATAAAATTGAAGTCTTTCAGCCGGAAACGCTAAAAGATGTTGATGCTCAAGCACGTATTGATGCGATGAAAGTAGATGTGATGATTGTGGCAGCGTATGGCTTAATCATTCCAACCAACGTCCTTAAGATGCCGCGTTTGGGTTGTTATAACATTCATGCCTCATTGTTGCCTCGATGGAGAGGCGCTGCCCCTATTCAACGAGCCTTGCTCGCCGGTGATATTGAAACAGGTGTCACGATCATGGAAGTAGTTCCAGCCTTAGATGCTGGTGCGATGGTTTCAAAAGGTGTTGTGCCAATAGGAGAAAGAGATACCGCACAAACTTTGCATGATGAAATTGCTAAAATTGGCGCCGCTTTAATGATATCTGCTATAGAGCATTTGACTAATGATGCTCACTTGCTAGCGATGCCACAAGATGAATCTTTAGTGACTTATGCTAATAAATTACAAAAATCAGAAGCAAGCATTGATTGGACGAATTCAGCCAATTGGATTTCACGCCAGGTGAGAGCATTCAATCCTTTTCCTGTTGCGCATGCTATGCTAAATGGTGAAGTTTGTCGTATTTGGATGGCGACTTTTCTTGATGAAGTAGTGACCCAAAAGCCAGGAACTATTTTGGCGGTTTCACCTGCGGTGCAGATTGCTTGTGGGGAGGGAGTGCTGGTGATTGAAGAATTACAGTCGCCTGGGGGCAAACGCCTAAAAGCTAAGGATTTTGTAGCTGGTCATGCTTTGAAAGTCGGCCAGTATTTTGAATAAACTTAATCTTTATATTTCGATGAAATGGGTCAAATAACACGTGCATATCTCACAACAGATTGCCGCAGAGGCGATAGGACAAGTTTTTGCAGGTCGTAACTTAGGTCTTGTATTAGAGGGCCTTTTTGCCAGATACCCAAATATTACACAACAACAACGCGCTGTTGCCCAAGACTTAAGTTACGGGACTTTGCGCTTTTATGGCGCAGTGCAATCTTTATTAGATCAACTTCTTCAAAAGCCACTGGATGATGCTAAATTACATTGTTTATTGTTAGTCGCTATTTATCAACTGCAATATGACAAAGCAGCTTCTCATACGGTGGTTGATCAAGCCGTTAAGGCGGCTAGCCAATCTAAAAAAACTTGGGCTAAAGGCTTAGTGAACGGTGTGCTACGTAATTTTTTACGTCAACAATCTGAACTTTTGGCCAACATCTATGGCAATGAGTTTGCTACTTATTCTTATCCTTTATGGTGGATCAATAAGTTAAAGAACCAATATCCAGAAAGTTGGGAAGAGATTTTACTTGTGGGTAATCAGCACCCGCCCATGACTCTGCGAGTAAATCAAAGGCAAATTACATCTGCTGGTTTTGTGGCAAAACTTAATGCAGATGGGATTGAAGCGAAAGTATTAGGAGCGAATGCAATAACCCTAGACAAGCCCATTCCTGTCGATCGTATTCCTGGATTTTATGACGGACAAGCTTCTGTTCAAGATTACGCCGCGCAATTGGCAGGCTACGCTTTGGATTTAAAGGCTGGTCAGCGAGTACTTGATGCTTGTTGTGCGCCAGGCGGGAAAACAGGTCAGATTCTAGAGTTGGCCGATGTTGACTTGGTCGCTCTAGATAATGATGCATCTAGGATAGAGCGCACCAAAAGCAATATTGAACGTTTAAAGCTTCATGCCACTTTAGTGGTTGGGGATGCGGCAAATCCATCAGGCTGGTGGGACGGTAGCCCTTTTGATCGAATTTTGGCGGATGTACCATGCACGGCTTCTGGTATCGTGAGGCGTCACGTTGATATTAAATGGCTACGCCGCGAGGCTGATATTGCTTCATTCAATAAACAGCAGGCTCAGATATTGCCATCATTGTGGCAGCTATTAGCAAAGGGTGGTAAATTGCTCTATGTGACGTGTTCAGTTTTTGTTGAAGAAAATCAACGGCAGATTGATGTTTTTTTAAAAACACATTTAGACGCTGAACAACTGCCATTAACGTCGCCATTGGCTGGTTTGAATTTAGACAATGGACAATTGCAACCCAGTGCACAGCATGATGGTTTATTTTATGCCTTATTACAAAAGCAATAAGTTTAGTTGCTTAACTATATTATTAACGCTATTTTTTGCGTTTAGCTCGTTTGCCTATGCCGCAAACAGTTCGATTCATATCAAAAATGCGGAACTCATTTCTCTTGAAGAAAGTTATGCCCTTAATGCTGATTTTGATATTAGCTTGAGCCCAGTGCTTGAAGATGCATTAAATAAAGGTGTGCCGTTTTCATTTTTAGTTGAATTTCAAGTGACTAGTCCACGCCGATATTGGTTTGATGATGAAATCGTCACTCAAAATCAGTATGTGACATTGAGTTATCATGCGCTTTCAAGACAGTACCTAGTAATTCGTAATAATCATCAACAATCCTTCCCTAATCTTCAGCAAGCTAAGGAAGAGCTCTCTATTATCAAGTCTTGGCCCGTGGTCGATAAGAAACTGATCAAAAAAGGCGATGCTTATTCTGCTGCTATTAAAATCCGATTAGATCAAACAAAATTACCCAAGCCAGTTCAAGTCGAGGCTGTTGGGTCGGATGATTGGAATATGGCTTCTGAACGCTATCATTGGACACCATTGTTTGTGTTCTAGGATGAGCAATTACTGATGCGATATATTGTTTTTATTACGATGGTGCTTGGGGGTGGATTGCTCTATCTCCTATCGCAAGCAAGTGGAAATGGAAATGTATCAGGGGCTGATTACACTTTGTTGTTAGGTCTCAATATCTCGCTTGCAGCAGCATTGCTCCTATTGATTGCATTTCAACTCTCAATGCTTTTCAAGCAGATGCGTGCCCGGGTAATTGGTAGCAGACTTACTTTGAAACTTTTGGGAGCATTCGCGCTGATGGCGATTATTCCAGGTTTAATTGTATATGCGGTTTCGGTCAATTTTCTTACCCAGTCTATTGAGTCTTGGTTTAACGTTAAAGTCGAGGCCGCACTAGAAGGAGGCATAAGGTTGGGTCAAAGTTCTTTAGACAGCATGCTGGCTGATCTGAAGCAAAAAGGCGACAACATGTCTTTAAACCTTGCTTTTCAGCCGACAAATTCACAATTGACAGTGCTTAATGATTTGCGTGAAAAAAGTGGTGTTCAGGATGCCGTTTTGCTTACTATGCAAGGAAAAATATTAGCTTTTTCAAGTAATGATCCAACCAGCTTTTTACCGGATACTCCAAGTCTTAGTCAACTTCGACAAGCCCGTCAAAAAGACTTCGCTATCATTGAACCTATTTCCGGAAAAGGTTTGTATTTACGCGCATTAATTCCGGTAAATATGAATGATATTGGTGGCGAAACTCGTATTTTACAATTGCTTCAACCTGTACCTAAACAGTTATCTAACACTGCAGAAGCGGTGCAAAATGTTTATCAGGATTATCAAGAACTTTCATTAAGTCGGGAGTCCCTTAAACAAGTATTTGCATTAACACTTACCTTGGTTCTGATGTTGGCGATGCTCACAGCAGTTTCAGTAGCGTTCGTGCTCAGCAGACGTCTATCGGCGCCACTAGGGGTGCTTGCTGAAGGGACGCAAGCTATTGCGAGTGGAGATTATGAAATTATTCTCCCCGTCCATGGTAATGATGAATTGGGAGTCTTAGTTCAATCCTTCAACAGTATGACCAAGCAGCTTGGCGAGGCAAAGCAAGCCGCTGAGAGTAATAGAGCCAGAGTTGAAGCTGCTCGGGGCTATCTAGAAACAATTCTGGCGCATTTGTCTTCCGGTGTTTTAGCACTTAATGATAAGGGAGAGCTACGCACATATAATTTGATCGCCTCGAATATTCTTGGAGTAGTCCTTGGCCATTTCTCTGGGCAGGCTTTTGAAAAAATTGGCCAACAGTTTCCTAATTTAAAAAATCTTATTGATATGATTTTGCAGAATGCCAACAAAGGAAAAGCTAATGAGTGGCAAGCTCAAATGGAAATTGTGACGACGCAAGGTCAACGGACCCTCTTGTTGCGAGGCACACGCCTGCCGTATAGCGCTGATAGTGGCTATTTAGTTGTGTTTGATGATATTACAACGATGGTTCAGGTTCAGCGTGATTCTGCATGGGGAGAGGTGGCACGAAGATTGGCGCACGAAATTAAAAATCCACTGACGCCGATTCAGCTTTCTGCAGAGCGTATTGAGCACAAACTAGCTAGTAAGTTAGATCCAGATGATAGTGAGATGCTAAGGCGTGCTACGGGGACTATTATTGCGCAAGTAGATGCGATGAAAACTATGGTTAATGAATTTAGTGAGTACGCACGTTCTCCAGTACTAAATCTAAGCCGCTTGGATTTTAATAAATTAGTCAGTGATGTTTTAGAGCTTTATGAGCCTGTGGGGGTAACCCTAGAAGTTAATTCGGCTAAGCAATCAGTCGAAGTATTGGGTGATGCCACGATGTTAAGGCAGGTGCTACATAATTTATTACAGAATGCACAAGATGCTTTGGAAGGAGTCAATGCTCCTAAGATTACAGTTAAGACAATAAAGATGGCAGATCTAGTGCAGTTAAGTGTTGCAGACAACGGTAATGGTTTTCCTGTTGAAATTCTGTCTCGGGCTTTTGAGCCCTATATGACGACTAAAAGACATGGCACAGGTCTAGGCTTGGCAATTGTGAAGAAAATCATAGAGGAACATCAAGGGACAATTACCATCGAGAATATTAAAACTCTCTCTTCAAATGAAACTGGGGCAGTTGTGCTAGTAAGTTTACCGATTCTTAATAGTGAATCTAAAAAAAGAAGTGTTAAAGCTAAAAAGGTAGATGCAGCATGACCGCAAGACAGGTATTAGTGGTTGACGATGAAATCGGAATTCGCGAGCTATTAAGAGATATTTTGGAAGATGAAGGTTATCAGGTGAGGCTTGCAGAAAATGCTGCCGAAGCTAGAGAGTTCCGTCAACATGCTAGGCCGGATGTTGTGTTACTAGATATTTGGATGCCCGACTGTGATGGCATTACTTTGTTAAAAGAGTGGGGTACTGGAGGCTTGCTTACCATGCCTGTTGTCATGATGTCTGGACACGGTACCATAGACACGGCAGTAGAGGCCACCCGTATTGGTGCATTTGATTTTCTAGAAAAGCCTATTGCTTTACAAAAGCTACTCAAAACAGTAAACGCTGCACTTAAACACAGTGAACAGCTCCCCAAATCAGATATGACCCTGCTTAATCTTGGCAAAAGTGCCGTGGTTAGTGAGCTGCGTCAACGCCTAGAGCAACTTAGCATGAGTAAAGCCCCCTTGTTGCTTATTGGTGAAAAGGGGAGCGGGGCAGAACTTTGTGCTAAGTTCCTGCATCAGGCAGGCACGCCGTGGATTGAACTCACTGAATTACAACGATTAGCTGAGACCCCCCTTGAACTCCTTGAGCAACTACGTGAGGGTATTTTGTTTGTCCCTGAGGTTGCTGATTTAGATAAAACCCAGCAAAAAGGCTTGATGGTTTTACTTTCTAAAACTGAGAAATATGGTACGCGAGTTATTTGTAGTACTTCAAGGCCTTTGCCTGAAATGGTTTCAGAAGGTACGTTTGATAATGGATTATTACTAATTTTATCAGTGAGTACCTTGCGTATCCCAAGTTTGGCCGATCATCGGGAAGATATTCCTGAACTGGCACGTGCAATGGCTTTTCTTTTGGCAGAAACCATAGCTGCACCATATCGTGAGTTTGAAACGGCTGCGCTTAATGCCCTAAGAAATGCGGATTGGCCTGGCAACTTAACGCAGTTAGATAGCGTTATTCATAATTTAATGCGAACAAGTCTAGGTGAAAAAATTACTTCAGAGGATGTTAATCGGGTGATTGAGCAGTTTTCTCCGCTTCAAAATGTGGTTGAACAAGAATCCTCAAAAACCAATGGATTGCCAATTGATTTAAATCGTCCGCTGCGTGAAGTGCGAGATGAATTTGAGCGTTTGTATTTTGAATATCACATTAAGAAAACAGATAAGAATATGAGTCGCGTGGCTGAGGCTGCTGAGCTTGAGAGAACTCATTTGTATCGCAAGTTAAAGCAATTAGGTATTAAGATTAAGTGATTGTTAAGCGCCAAAGCGAAGTCACTTCTGTTTTTCTGGCCTGGTGTAATTTATCCTCAGCATCCATTATTTTTTGGTGCTTAGGCCTGATATCCATCTTCTCTTTTACACGAAGTCCAGCCTTTTCAATTAAAGTTAATAATTCATTCTGACCCCTTAAGCCTAAGGCTTCAGCAAAGTTGGACATAATTAACCAACCCTCTCCACCAGGCATAAGCTTTTCTTTTAAACCGTTTAAGAATGCTATTAACATCCGACTATCTGGATCATAAATTGCATACTCAATGGGCGAGCTAGGTTTCGCTGGAAGCCATGGTGGATTGCACACAATTAATGATGCTTTTCCTTCTGGAAACATATTGGTTTTCGTAATAGTGACTCTGTTCTGTAAGCCCAGTCTCGTGATGTTTTCCTCAGCACAAACTATTGCTCGGCTATCTTGATCTGTCGCAATCACTTTCTTAACACCTCTTTTAGCAAGTAATGCTGCAATTACACCGGTGCCAGTTCCAATATCAAAAGCCAATTCTGTGGGGGGGAGTGTGGCATTAGCAATCAGTTGTAAATACTCACCTCGTATTGGAGAAAATACACCGTAATGAGGATAAATATTGGTACCTAACTCTTCAATCAGTACCCCTTTTTTACGCCATTCATGGGCCCCCACCAAGCCCTGTAACTCCCTTAGAGATGTCACGAACACTTTACTGAACTCGCCATAAGCCTCAATAAAAGCTTGCTTGAAATCAGGGGCACGATTAAGCGAGATTTGATAGTCTTCACTAACTTCAATTAGAAGCATGCCTAAAATTCTCGCTCTTTGGGCTTGAGCCACGCGATGTAAATTGAACAAATGTTTGAGGTCTTGCGGAGAATCAATTAACGGACTTTTTTTTGCTATTTTTTTTTGGTCACAGCGCCTTGCCATTGCCTGTAATAATTGCCGCGCATTATGGAAATCACCACGCCATAACATGGCGGAACCCTCGCATGCAAGCCTATACGCTGTGTCTGCATTAATGGAATCATCCACAACTAATACGCGTTTAGGTGCAATTACATTAGCTTCAGATTGCCAGCGTGCAATGCGTGTTGTGCCACTTTCGACCCAGCTAATTGTCATTAAATGCTGAATTCTAAAACCACCGGCGTGTGGTCACTAGGGCGCTCTAATTTGCGAGGAGCTTTGTCGATATAACTTGTTGTGCAGGATTTGCTGAGTTCGGGTGTAATTAAGATGTGGTCGATACGCATCCCTAGATTACGTCTAAAGCCAGCCATGCGGTAGTCCCACCAACTAAATTGGCCTTCGCCTTTTTCGAATAGGCGAAAGCTATCTTCTAAACCTAAGTGAATCAGAGCCTTGAATGCTTCTCTTTCGGCCTCGCTCACTAATACTTGGCCTATCCAAGCCGATGGATCATGGCAGTCAATATTTTCTGGGGCAATATTGTAATCCCCTAATAGGGCGAGTTTTTGATACTTACTGATTTCAGACTCTAACCAGGGAGTGAACGCTTTCAACCAATTTAATTTGTATGCGTACTTATCTGAACCAACTGATTGCCCGTTTGGAATGTAAACGCAAATAAATCGGACACCATTTATTGTCGCAGCAATTAAGCGTTTTTGCTCGTCTACAAAGTTTGTGATGCCTATGTGTACATCATCTATGACATGGGGGCTAATGATTGCTACGCCGTTATATGTTTTCTGTCCGCTATGAATCGCGTTGTAGCCAGCTTCTTTTAAAATATCATAGGGAAACTTATGGTCCTCTTGCTTGGTTTCTTGCAGGCACAAAACATCGGGCTTGTTGGTTTCAAGCCAATCCAACACATGCGGTAAACGCACATTAAGAGAGTTAACGTTCCAGGTAGCAATTTTCAAAATTTATGCCACCGCAGTCATGCCATTATGACGGAGCAATGCTTCAATATCTGGAGCGCGCCCGCGGAATGCAACAAAAGACTCTAATGCTGGGCGTGAACCACCTTTTGCTAAAATTTCATGCCAAAAACGTTGGCCTGTCTCGGCGCAAAGGACGCCTTTCTCTTCAAACATACTGTAAGCGTCAGCTGAAAGAACTTCCGCCCACTTGTAGCTGTAATAGCCTGCAGCATAACCCCCTGCAAAAATATGTGAGAATCCGTTTGGAAAGCGGTTCCATTTTGGCGGTCGCACTACCGCGACCTCGTCACGCACTTGTTCGATTAAGTCCAGAGCAGTTGATTTTTCATCTGGATTAAATTCGTCATGTAAGCGCATATCAAAAAGTGAAAATTCGATTTGACGAACAGTTTGCATCCCGGCTTGGAAGTTTTTGGCCGCGACCATTTTGTCAAACAATTCACGTGGCAGGCTAGCACCAGTTTCTACATGTTTGGTCATATGGCGAATGACATCCCATTCCCAGCAAAAGTTTTCCATAAATTGGCTGGGAAGTTCTACTGCATCCCATTCAACACCTTTAATGCCAGAGACGCCATAATCATCCACTTGCGTGAGCATATGGTGTAACCCATGACCAAATTCATGGAACATGGTAATCACTTCATCGTGCGTGAATAGTGCAGGCTTATTTCCCACCGGCGCAGAAAAATTACAGGTGAGGTAAGCCACAGGCGTCACAATATTATTTTTGGCTAGTTTGCGACGCGTAATTGCTTCATCCATCCAAGCGCCACCACGTTTATTGTTACGGGCATACAAATCTAAATAAAATTGGCCAATCACTTTACCGTGCTTATCGCCAATTTCATAAAAAGCGGCATCTGAATGCCAAACAGGCGCCTGTACTTTTTTTACATGCACCCCAAAAATTGTTTCGACGACCTTAAATAAACCAAGTAATACTTGAGCTTCAGGAAAGTATTGCTTCACCTCTTGGTCTGAGAAAGCATACTTATCTTCACGTAATTTTTCAGAAACAAAGGCGATATCCCAGGCTTGCATTTCATTAATACCTAGTTTTGATGCATATTGTGTTAACTCTTGCATGTCACTTCTCGCAAAAGGTTTTGCTCGTTGTGCAAGACCATCTAAGAAGCTAGTCACTTCTGCTGGGGTATCCGCCATTTTGGTAGCAAGTGACATCTCAGCATAACTTTTGTAGCCTAATAGCTGCGCAGCTTCACGACGTAGTTTAAGTATTTCTTTAATTAGCGGGGTATTATCCCAATCAGATTTCCCAAATTCAGAAGCCCGTGTAGCATAAGCGCGATATAACAATTCTCGCAAATTGCGATTTTCGCAGTATTGAAGGACCGGCATGTATGAAGGAAAGTGAAGGGTGAATTTATAACCTTTCTTAGCTTCTGCAGTTGCTGCTTCTTGCGCAGCCTGAATAACATCTTCGGGAGTGCCTTTTAATTCTGAAATATCTAATACAAAATATGCAAAATCATTCACTGTATCAAGTAGGTTTTCTTCAAACTTGGTGGTGATTTTTGAGAGTGACTCTTGTATGGCTTTAAACCGTATTTTTTCTTCTTCAGGTAATTCCGCACCACCTAACCTAAAATCGCGTAACTCATTTTCGATTATCTTTTGTTGTGCATCATTGAGGGTATTAAATTCTTCACTATTTCTAAGTGTGCGAAACTTTGCATATAAGCGCTCATCCTGACCCAAATCGGAATAAAAGTCTGTAAGTTTAGGTAAGCTTGCATTGTATGCCTCTCGGAGTTCTGGGCTATTCACTACGGAATTCATGTGACCAACTTGAGACCATGCTCTTGAAAGCATTTCTTCAATGTCTTCTAATGGCTTGGCAAAATTAGCCCAGGTTGGTACATCGTTTGAAATAGCTAATTCATCGATACAGTTTCGACTACTTACAATTAGATGGTCAATAGCAGGCTCAACGTGTTCAGCGCGAATTTGGTCGAATTTTGGTAAACCGGAAAAATTTAATAATGGATTATGTTGTAAGTCTGTCAATTCAAATTCCTTAATTCATACAGAGGTAAATAAATGCAATAGTGATGCGTTATGATTTAGAGATTCATTTTTTGGATTAAAGGTTCAATCTTATCGCTATCATGACTTGCCAGTATTTTGCGCGCGGCCGGTACCAATTTAATTAGATCGCTTTGTAAGACCTGGTGTTTTACTGACAAGATGTGGGATGGATGCATAGAGAATTGACGTAAACCTAGTCCTAATAATAGACGGGTTAGTTTTGCATCACCTGCCATTTCACCGCAAATAGAGACTTTTTTACCAAGCTTTTGCCCTGCTTTAAGTGTGATTTCTATCAATTGCAGAATCGCTGGGTGAAGGGGATTGTAAAGATGAGAAACGCTATCATCTGTTCGATCAATGGCGAGCGAATATTGGATTAAATCGTTGGTGCCAATTGATAGAAAGTCTAACTCTTTTGCGAAAGCTTCAGCACATAAGGCAGCAGCAGGAATTTCAATCATACCGCCTACTTTAATTTCGTTATTAAACTCAATTTTTTGTATGCGCAAACTTTGCTTTGCACGCTCAAGCAAAAGTAAAGTTTGTCTGAGTTCCGTTACTGCAGACAGCATTGGGATCAATATTTGGATATTACCAAAAGCTGACGCTCTGAGCAGGGCGCGTAATTGTATGTGAAACATTTGAGGCTCAGCTAAACATAAGCGAATGGCTCGTAAACCCAGTGCTGGGTTCGTGCAACTCCTTGTGCTGTCCGAGTTTGTTTGTTTATCTGCACCTAGATCTAATGTTCGGATGGTGACGGGTTTTCCATCCATAGCTTCCGCTACAGCTTTATATGCCTCAAATTGTTCTTCTTCATTAGGCGATTCTCGGCGATTCATGAACAAGAATTCAGTCCGATATAAGCCAATACCCGAAGCACCAGAAGCTTTCACTTGAACTACATCATCAGGAATCTCGATGTTGGCATATAAATCTATGGATGTTCCATCTAGTGTCACTGCTTTCGTGAGCTTGATGCGCTTAAGTTTTTGTTGCTCGATTTGCCATTGTTCTTGCTTGAGCTTATATTCCGAGAGGGTATCCTTGTCTGGATTAACAATGAGTACGCCTTGGGTGCCATCAACAATGAGCAATTCGCCATCGCGAATCAGTCCTCTTGCACGTTGAAGTGCCACGATTGAAGGAATATTTAAACTACGGGCAAGAATTGCGGTGTGTGACGTTGCACCACCAACATCTGTCACAAAAGCGGCAAATTGATGCTGTTTGAATTGAATTGCATCTGCAGGTGAAATGTCATGCGCTACTAAAATGATGGATTTTTCTTGTTCAATCACTTGGACCTGGCTAGGGCGTCCAAGTAGTGCTTTGATGATGCGTTCAACTACCTGAACGACGTCATGTTTGCGTTCACGTAAGTATTCATCTTCAATCTGGTCAAACTGTTCGATGATACTTTCCATCTGTTGTTTGAGTGCCCATTCGGCATTGCAATGTTCATTCGTGATGATGTTTTTTGGATCTTGTGCAAGCGTGTGATCGCTCAAAATCATCAAATGGGTGTTAATGAATGCTTTTAATTCAGCAGGAGAACGGCTTGGTAGTTGAGTCCTAACAGTTTCTAAATCATGTTTGACGGTATCAATTGCCTGATCAAATCTTTTGACTTCTTGTTCGATAAGGTTCTGAGGTACTTGGTAATGCACAACCTCTAACAGTGCGTGCGAAACTAAATGAGCGTGCCCGATAGCAATGCCATTTGAGACGCCTACACCATGAATAGAGAAACTCATTGCTTTAATAGCCTCATTATTCGGGCTCACCAAAACGGTTGTTAATTAAACTCACCAATGTTTCGATCGCCTCTTTTTCATCAGCCCCTAAGGTTTCTAAACTGATTGTGCTTCCTTTGCTGGCAGCCAACATCATCACGCCCATGATACTTTTTGCATTTACGCGGCGACCATTGCGTTCAATCCAAATTTCACTCTTAAATTGACTGGCTGTTTGCGTTAGTTTTGTGGAGGCCCTTGCATGTAAGCCCAACTTATTGATAATGAGTACATCTTGCTTCATTTATTTTTTTCCTTGCAGGCTTCTTCAGTGAAATTAATTACACCTTCTTGGCCGCCGCTTAATGCTTTTTCAGCTAATTTTCCTAGGTCACCATTACGATAGGTAAGTGCGCGAACAAGCATTGGTAAATTTACCCCAGCAATACCCTCGACATGGTTAGGCTCTAAGAGTTTGCTAACGATATTGCAGGGTGTTGCGCCATAAATGTCTGAAAGAATCAGCACACCATCGCCCTCGTCTAGATCTTGGACGACTTTTTGCATTGCCGGTAATAAAGTAAATGGATCACCGTGTGTATCGATTCCGAATTGTTCTAATAATGTTGGTCTTGAACCCATCACGTGGGTAGCGCAGTCAATTAGGCTCTTACCAAGTGAGCCATGCGCGACAATTAAAATACCAATCATAGTGATAATTCCAGTTCTCGATGTCTAATTAAGACTTGTTGCTTTTGACAGGTGAAGTGCTTTCCTAATTCTTCAACAAGATGAACAGATCTGTGTTGTCCGCCTGTGCATCCAATGGCAATCGTTAGATAACTACGATTTTCCAGAATAAAACTGGGTAACCAACGGGTAATGAAGTTTTCAATGTCTTTGTACATCTCTCTCACCAAGGGCTGTTGTTCTAAAAAGGCCTTGACTGGCAGATCTCGGCCTGTCATTGGCCTGAGCATTGGATCGTAATGTGGGTTTGGCAAACAACGCACATCAAATACAAAATCGGCATCAAGTGGTATCCCATGTTTGAATCCAAAAGAAGTGAATAGTAAGGTGATGCTACTATTATTACTTGCCACAAAATCTTTAACCCATCCACGTAATGTGTTGGCGCTAAGATCGCTTGTGTCAATATGTGGACCTAATTCGGCGAGCGGTGATAGTAGTTGACGTTCATATTCAATGCTTTCTGCTAGCGTAATATCTTCGCTACTCAAAGGGTGTCGGCGACGCGTTTCGCTAAATCTTTTTACTAAAGCTTGGGTGGTTGATTCTAGAAATAACACTTGAACGTTAACGCCTTGCGCTTTTAACTTTTCAATGTTTTCTGGTAAAGCTTCTAAGGCAGCACTGCGAGTATCGGTACTAATCGCGACTCGCTCTTGCGCGTCGTTTAGATTCTCGTAAATTTGAGGTAATAAAGTTGCTGGTAAATTATCGATACAGTAATACCCTGTGTCTTCAAGCGCCTTTAATACAACGCTTTTACCTGACCCTGATAATCCTGTAACGATAATAAGTTGCATTATTTCTTTTTCAGATTATTTTTTAATTCGCGAGCTTGGCGCTCCATAAACTGTTTCGTGCCATTGACACCTCGCAATAGTAGCATGTGATTACGGACAGCGACTTCAACTAATACTGCAATGTTGCGGCCAGCCGCAACAGGAATCACAACTTTTTGTATTTTTATGCCCAAGACCTCTTCATTGTGAGATTTGACTTTAAGTCTATCTAAGTTCTGTGGCGCCAATGTATCAGCCATCTCAAGTTGAATAATCAGATCAAGCGGCTTTGTTGGTTTGACAGAACTATCACCAAACAGGGCACGGATATTTAAGATTCCTAAGCCACGTACCTCCAAGAAGTCTTGTAACAAAGCTGGGCAGCGACCTTCAATGCGCTCTGGAGATACGCGATAAAAATCGACGATATCATCGGCGATTAAACGATGCCCGCGTGAAATTAGTTCTAATGCTAATTCACTTTTACCAATTGCTGGGCTGCCCTTAATGAGGACACCAAAACCTTGAACTTCTATAAAAACTCCATGAGCACTCGTTGATTCAGCTAGCACTTTTGCTAGATAGTGACCCATGACATCCATTAAATTTGGACTTGCTAGCGGCGAGGACATTAGTGCAGTTTGATGTTTCTCAGCGGCGGCAAGGAGTGCATCTGGAACTTTTTCGCCATTTGCAACGATAAGCATGGCAAGCTTAGTGGAAAATAAATGATCGATGGCTTGATTTTGATCTGGATTGCTCAAACCATTTAAATAGTCCATTTCTGCACAGCCAAGGACTTGAACGCGATTTGGATGGACGAAATTGCGATGACCGGTTAACGCAAGCGAAGGCTTGGATACAGTTTCGCTCGTTAATAAATTATCTCCACCAGACTTTCCCGCTACCCAAGTAAGCTTAAGTTTACGGTGAGTATCTTGGTGAAGTTGGTGAACGCTAATTTCGGCCATCACAGGTCCCTATTTAATTAACAATTACTCTGTTGCTTGATGTTTAACTGCGCCATTGGCTTTGTGATGATCAGTATTTTTTTCTTTATGTTTTAATACTTGACGATCAAGCTTGTCTGCCAGCAGATCAATTGCACTATACATATCCACATCGCTTGATTCAGCATGCAAGTCTGCACCTGGCACGTGGATGGTCGCTTCAACTTTTTGAGCAAGCTTCTCTACGCTCAATGTTACTTTGACATCAATCATATGATCAAAATGATTGCTGACTTTAGTGAGTTTGCTTTGGATATATTCACGAAGCGCAGGAGTGACTTCTAAATGGTGCCCAGTTAAATGTAAATTCATGGTTTACTCCTTTTGGTTGTGATGCAAGTTTTATATAGACTTGCGTTGATTTGCCGCGGGAATGTTCAGAGACTCGCGGTATTTGGCAATTGTACGTCTTGCAACGACAATGCCTTGTTTCGATAAAACTTCAGTTAATTGATTATCTGAAAATGGTTTTTTAGGATTTTCTTCAGCGATCATTTGTTTGATTAGTGCTCGAATAGCAGTCGCTGAGCATGCGCCCCCATTGTCAGTTGCTACGTGACTTCCAAAGAAATATTTGAGTTCATAAACGCCACGTGGTGTGAGCATATATTTTCTAGTCGTAACACGCGATACAGTGGACTCATGTAAACCAAGGTCATCAGCGATTTCACGTAATACTAAAGGTCGCATAGAGATTTCACCATGTTCAAAGAAATTACTTTGCTGGTCAATGATGGCTTGAGAAACACGTAAAATGGTTGAGAAGCGTTGTTCGATATTTTTAATCATCCACTTTGCTTCTTGCATTTGGCTATTTAAATATTGGTTAGAACTATCACGATTACGTTTCAATATATCAGCATAAAGTTTATTAATGCGTAATTTTGGAACGACTTCATCATTTAAAGTTGCCTGCCAATGCCCTTTAACTTTTTTTACAACAATTTCATGTTGAATATAATGACCAGCAGCTAGCTTTGTAAAGTCGCCACCTGGTCGTGGATTTAAATTTTTTAGCATATTTTGAGCAGCTCTAATGCTGTTATCATCGCAACGAAGCGCCTTTTTCAGCTTCACATAATCGCGTGAGGCTAATGCTGGTAAATGATGTTCTGCAATTTGTAGCGCCAATTCCAAAACGTTTTTATTTTCTTGATAAATCTCTGTAGGCAAGAGCGCTAATTGCAACAATAAGCATTCAGATAAGTTACGTGCACCAACCCCTGGAGGATCAAGGTGTTGGATATGTTTTAAAGCTGTTTGTAGTTCTAGCATGTCTATTTCATGCTCGGCAGAAAGTAACTCTGCCAACTCATCAAGTGATTGTTCCAAATAACCATCTTCGTTAATGCCATCTACTAAGAAAATTGATAGATTTTGGTCGCGTTCGGAAAGCTGCATTAATTTAAGTTGGCTGATGAGGTGGTCTCGTAATGTGGGTGTAACAGCCTCCTGAAAAGTATAATCACTGTCATCATCTTGGCCGCCAGTCTCATCCCATCGATGACTTGTTGCACCGCCAAAATAATCATCACTTAATGAGACTTGATCTAAGTGATCAGAAGGCTCATCTTCATTTTTTTGGGTTGTGCTTGAAGTGCTTATTGAATCTTTTGTGGTGAAATCTGTGCTAGTAAACTGACTAACGTTTTCCGACCCATCGTCATTTTTGTCGGTGCGCTCAAGCAAAGGATTTTCTTGCAAGATCGTTTCTAATTCTTGGTTCAACTCTTGAGAGGACAATTGTAGCAAACGAATAGACTGTTGCAATTGCGGCGTGAGCGCTAGACTTTGTGAGAACTTGAGTTGTAAACTTTGTTTCATTTAGCGCTTAATTTTGCTGCATTTATTCATTAAAGGCGGAAGTGTTTGCCCAGATATACTTCTCTAACATTTTGATTTTCAATAATTTCTGCTGGCGTCCCCGAAGCAAAGATTCGACCTTCATTTACAATATAAGCCCTATCACAGATGCCTAATGTTTCGCGAACATTGTGGTCTGTAATCAAGACTCCAATATTTTTCGCAGTTAGAAATTTGATGGTTTTTTGAATATCTAACACCGCAATTGGATCAATTCCAGCAAAAGGCTCATCAAGCAAAATGAACTTGGGATTGGTTGCTAAGCATCGAGCAATTTCAACACGTCTTCTTTCACCACCGGATAAACTTACAGCGAGGTTGTCACGAATATGCGAAATGTGCAATTCTTCCAAAAGCTCATCTAAACGTTTTTCTATTGCATCAGAACTTAGTTTTTGAAGTTCTAAGATTGCTCGGATATTATCTGCAGTGCTGAGTTTTCTAAAAATAGATGGCTCTTGTGGTAAATAAGATAAACCCATATGAGCACGCTGATGAATTGGTAAGCGGCTAATATCCTTGCCATTTAATATGATGCGCCCGTCATTTGATGGAACTAACCCAACGATCATATAGAAACTCGTTGTTTTCCCTGCACCATTTGGCCCCAGCAATCCCACAACCTCACCACTTTTGATATTCAGTGAAATATCCTGCACTACCGTGCGGGATTTATATTGCTTACGTAAGCTTTGAACAATTAACTCTGTCATAAGTGCTTTATTTGCCTTATTCTGCAGGCTTGTTTTTAGGTTGAATGATTGCCTTCACTCTACCAGTTGGAGTCGCCGTTGTGGCTGATTTAGGGCCCCCACCAATTACTTCCGAATATTCTGCATTCGCGTCATACATAATGTAATCACCGTGCACGATATCATCAGCGCGTTTTACCCAAGCTTTAGTATAAAGCTGAACTTTATCCATTCGACCATCATATTCAATTCGCATTGCAGCTCCCTCCATGTATTCATCCTTGCCCTCACGTTTTTGTTTAAAGGTTGTTGGATTACCATATGATGAGCTATGTTGGAAACCTTCAAGATCTTCACGAACGACTAATTTATCGGCGTGAATAAGCAAAGTGCCTTGCGTCACAATAACATTGCCAGTGTAAATGCTGATCTTCTTCGCATCATTAACAGTGACGGTATCTGCTTCAATTTCAATGGGCTTGTCTTTATCTGCTTTCTCAGCAAATGCTGGCTGTATTAAAAGCATAAACAAACATGAAATTAAAAAATGACGCACCATAGGGACTCCTAAATCACTTTTTCTTAAGAACGCGAGTTGAATTTCGAGATGAGTTTGAGGATTTTTTGACATTATGTGCCTTCTTGTTTGGTGCTATTTTATTTGCGGCTTCTATAGGATTCACCTTAGCGCTTGAAGCAGGATTAGGCAAGAGTGGTTTGGATGATTTTATATTCGGCTTCTCATAATGCACTCGCACGTTTTTTAGTAATGTAAAGGTTTTTTGAGATTTGTCGTAAATCATTCCTGTACCGTGAATGACTGTTTTTGGGGCTTGGGTAATCACTACATCACTCTCGGTATTTACGATCTCTTTTTTTGGAAAAACTTTTAAATAATTTGTTGATAATCGCATTTCTCCGCGACCCTCAAATGCTTGACGCACAACAACAACATTGTCTTTGAATTCAACCACTTCTCCATTAGATGACACCAACCCTTTTTGGCCCTCAATTTGAGTATAAGGCTTATTTTCGCCGAATTGTGTAAAGCGAGGCCGTACTAGCTCGGTACTGTCATTGTCCGGATAGTGGCGCATTCCAGAAGCAGCTAGCATATGACGAAGATTGCCATTCACATCTGTTTTCGTGGTAACAAAATTCTCTATAAAATAATCAACATCATGGCGATTGCTGCCATCAACTTTTTGAGCATTTGACTTGACGGCGTTATTGATCCAAAAAGTGATAAAAGCAAGTAAGCCCAAAACAATCAGCGGAAAAATAATGGTGCTACGTCCATTCATACATGAGCCTGATTCCAAAAGTCACTATTTTTACTTTAAAAATTTTGCCATTTGTCCATCAAAAGTGTCTTGTGCTTTCATTAAAAGCTCACACAATTCTCTAACGGCACCATGTCCAGCTTCACGGGTGGTAATGTAATGCGAGTACTCTTTCACTAAAGGCATTGCATGTGGGACAGTAACTGCTAAGCCAGCGCGCCGCATCGGTGGAATATCAATTACATCATCCCCCATAAACATACATTCTTCAGCAGTGACATTTAGATCTTTCAAAATTTGGTTAAATGCTTCTAGTTTGTCTTCCACACCTTGATATACGTTAGCAATTTTGATATTTTCGGCGCGCTTAGTGACTACTTTAGATGTGCGGCCTGTAACTATGGCCATTTTAAGGCCCGTGTTGTGCAAAAGTTTTAAGCCCAAGCCATCTTGTGAGTGAAAGTTTTTATATTCCAATCCGTCGTCACCAAGCATTAGGCCGCCATTGGTCATGACACCATCTACATCAAATATTACAACTTTGATTTTTTTCGCACGCTCTTCAATTGAGATATTGTTTGTTAAAGCCACTGTTAAACCACCTTTGCGATAAGTAAATCGTGCATATTGATTGCACCTATTAACTCACCTTGTTGATTGACGACTAACAAGGCTGTAATTTTTCTTTGCTCCATAATTTCAACTGCTTCAACTGCTAATCTTTCAGGACTGATATTTTGTGGATTTTTGTGCATCACATCGTGAATGTTGCTGTGGTTAATATCAATTCCATTTTCGAAGGCCCGACGTAAATCACCATCAGTAAAAACGCCAACAGCCTTATTTTGGTCATCAACAATTGCAGTCATGCCCAAACCTTTGCGTGACATTTCTATAAGCGCATCTTTAAGGCTGGCTTTCATGCTGACGCTTGGTATTGCTGGGCCTTGGCGCATGATATCTTGGATTCGAATAAGTAATTTGCGGCCTATGCTTCCACCGGGATGGGAGCGGGCAAAATCTTCTGCTGAGAATTCGCGCTGGTCTAACACCGCAAGCGCTAACGCATCACCAAGTGCAAGCATGGCAGTAGAGCTGGCCGTTGGTGCTAGTCCTAATGGACAAGCCTCAATAGCCACTTCAGCATCTAAATGGATATCACCCTGCCTTGCCAAAGTAGAATTAATCTTCCCTGTAATGCTGATAATTTTAGTTCCTAAGCGTTTGAGCAAAGGCATTATGGTAATTAATTCGTCACTTTCGCCAGAGTTTGAAAGCGCTATGACGACATCATCTTTAGTGATCATGCCTAGATCACCGTGGCTCGCTTCAGCTGGATGCATAAAGAAAGCAGGCGTGCCTGTGCTTGCGAAAGTAGAGGCAATTTTATTGCCAATATGCCCAGATTTTCCCATCCCGCTAACCACAACTCTGCCTTGGCAATGTAAAATGAGCTCAACAGCTTTGGTGAAGTTGTTATCTAGCTTTTCTGCAAGAGCTTCAACCGCATTCGCCTCAATCAATAAAACTGATTTAGCGATATCGATAGGTGACTTCTTGGAGCTTGATTTTTCTAATGATGATTTTTCCATACATGCCAAGTATAAAAGGGAATGCATCATGAATAAAGGACGCAATTGCATTTAAGTCTGACTTTTAGTCTAAGTCGGCATGAATTTTGCAATATCATATAGTTTATGCACGAAACCTTGCCTGCTATTTTATTATTGTTAATCAGCTCTGTGCTCGCAGTTGCTCTATTTCGTGCATTCCGTTTACCTGCAATGTTGGCTTACTTTCTTGTAGGGTTGATACTTGGGCCAAAAAGTTTTGGTTTTTTGCCAGACAGCGACGCTAATCGAGAATTGGCAGAATTTGGCATAGTTTTCTTAATGTTTAGTATTGGTTTGGAGTTTAGTCTTACACAGCTTTACGCTATGCGTCGAATCGTATTAGGGATTGGTGGTTTGCAGGTTGCCATAACGATGGGCGTTATCATGCTGGTTTGTTTTGCTTTCGACCTTAGCTGGCAGTCGTCTTTGGTGGTCGGTGGGGCTTTAGCAATGTCATCAACGGCGATCGTTTCAAAATTGCTTGTTGAGCGCCTTGATTTGAATTCCCGTCACGGCCGCGTTGCAATTGGCGTTCTCTTATTTCAGGATCTTGCGGTTGTTCCATTGCTGGTTTTAATACCAGCAATATCAAGTCAAACGGGTTCATTAGCGTATACCTTAAGTATTGCAGTCCTCAAAGCCGCCATCATGCTTTCCTTTTTATTTTTTATTGGTAGAAATTTGATGAATCGTTGGTTTGGTGTGGTAGCTCGTCAGAAGTCAAGAGAGCTATTCGTCATGAATGTATTGATGGTTACATTGGTTTTGGCTTATGCCACAAAATTAGCAGGACTGTCTTATGCACTAGGTGCCTTTATTGCGGGCATGTTGATTTCTGAAACACGTTTTCGATACCAGGTTGAGTCAGATATCGCAGCATTTCGCGATATTTTAATGGGCCTCTTTTTTATTACTATTGGCATGCTGCTTGATTTTCATAGCCTAGGGGGCAACCTTTCTAATATTTTGATGGTTGTTGTTGGCTTAATTATTTTTAAGTCTCTCGTCGTCGCCCTACTTTGTCTTTTATTTAAGTATGAACCTGGAGTTGCATGGCGCGCCGGGGTGACTTTGGCTCAAGCTGGGGAGTTCTCTTTTGTGGTCTTTGCATTAGGGCTAGATCACGGATTGATCAGTAACGATTTGTTGCAGGTTGTTCTCGCAGGATCACTTCTTTCAATGTTTGCTGCACCATTCATCATTCAACATAATTTGCAAATTGCTGAGTTTTTTTCAAGAAGTTATACACGAAATCGTAAGAGTCAAATTGAGGGAATCGAGAATGTAGGCAAACAACTTAAGGACCATGTAATTATTTGCGGCTTCGGACGAAGTGGTCAGTATTTAAGTCGATTTCTAAAAGAGGAAAAATTTCCATTCATCGCTTTAGATATTGATCCTGCCCTAGTTCAGGAAGCAGCAAGTGCTGGGGAGCATGTTATGTATGGGGATTCTGGGAAGCGCTTGGTCTTAGCTGCTGCTGGAGCTGCTCGTGCAAAAGCATTGATCATTAGCTTTGATGATCCGCCATCGGTCATTAAAATTTTACATTTAGTCAATGATTACTTCCCTAATTTACCAGTCGTTGTTCGGACGGTAGATGATGCAAATATGGAGCTTTTCAGAGATGCTGGTGCTTCAGAGGTCGTGCCAGAGGTGCTTGAAGGCAGCTTAATGCTTGCCTCGCATGCGCTAGTTCTATTAGGCGTTCCCCTTAATCGAGTTGTAAGGCGTATTCGTTTGTTTCGGGAAGAACGATACAAAATGTTTAAAGGATTTTTTCATGGCATTTCGGATGGAGATGAAGCGGTTGAACGTGCGGCCCCACGCTTCCATTCGCTACCCGTAAATGCTTTAGCGTATTGCATTGGCAAATCGATCAAAGATATTTACTTTGGGATTTGTAAGGCTGAAATTACAGCTGTTAGGCGCAACGCGAGTCCTGTAGAAGTTTCACCTGACTTTGTATTTGAAGAGGGCGATGTGGTGGTTTTGTTGGCGAAACCACATGATTTGGTGTTGGCAGAGAGAATTCTGCTAACAGGCAAAGAGACGTGAAAGAACACATTGTTATTGTTGGCGGCGGGATTGTCGGTTGCATGACAGCAATGGCCTTGGTTGATCAAGGTAAGAGGGTCACCATCGTTGAACGCAATCAAATTGCCAGTCAGACTTCCGGTGAATCCTCTTGGGCAGGCGGTGGCATTGCTTTTCCCTTGCTACCATGGATGTATTCCGAAGCTGTTAACCATCTGACAGGATACGGCGCAAAATCTTATCGGCAAATTTGTGAGCGCTTAGAACGTGAAACAAGTTTACCAACGGACTTTATTAATTCAGGTTTTTTACTTCTTCCACCATACGATCAAACAGCTGCGATTAATTGGTGTGAAAGTCATCATCAAAAATATGAATTGCTAGATGACATTGATCCACTACTTTCATCTATAGGCCAAACTCAAGAATCCCTTTGGTTGCCAGAAGTTTGCCAAGTTCGCCCTCCTTATTTTATGAGGGCCTTGCGCCAATGGTTAGTCCAAAATGAAGTTACTTTATTAGAGCGCACGGAGTTGGTTCCGCTCAGTGAAGTGAAGCCACTCACCGCCTGGAAAACGTTAGACGGCAGAGAAGTTAAAGCAGATAAGTTTGTTGTGACATCCGGTGCTTGGAGTTTTCAACTTTTAAAAGCTGTAGCAGAAAAGCTCAACATTAAACCAATGCGCGGTCAGATTCTACTTTATCAGCCAGCCCAAAATCTAAAGCAAATTGTTTATAAAGATGGTTTTTATATGATCCCTCGTGCGGATGGACAATTGCTTGTGGGGAGTACTTTGGAGGATGTAGGTTTTGACGCTTCAGTTACTGAATCAGTCAAAAATGAACTAATATCTAGGGCCGAAGCGATTATGCCAGCATTAAAAGGGCGGCCTATTGTCAAGCACTGGAGCGGATTGCGGCCGGGCACCCCAGAAAACTTGCCAACAATTTCAGTGCATCCATGCATCCGAAATCTTTATCTTAATACTGGTCACTTTCGTTATGGTTTAACTATGGCACCAGCAAGTGCACGCTTGATTTCGGAGTTGATTGCGGGCAAAGCTCCATTTATTGATGTTAAACCTTTTGCCCTTGCAATTGATTAATCGCAAGTAACTCGCTGTTTTAGTTTGCATAAGCAAACGCTAGTTTTATAGAATGCCCTTATTAAATTCAACAAAGTGATGAGATGAAATACATTATTTTAGGTTTGTATGCGGCGTGCATTTTGTTTGTGCACTTTCGAGGCAAGGCTAGACTGCCTTTCTCTAGGCAGATGTTTGATCACTCTTCAGTTGTGTCGCCAATCAATATTTTTATTTATCTATTTTCAAAAGTGCCGACCAATCAGGCTTTCATCCCTGTTAGTGAGTTTAAGGGGCTAAAGTTATTGCAAGATAATTGGCAAGTTATTCGAGATGAAGCGCTGGCTTTAAATAAGTTGGAGAAGATTAAAGCTGCTGAGAAAAATGACGACGCTGGATTTAATTCATTCTTTAAAAAAGGGTGGAAGCGTTTTTATCTCAAGTGGTATGAGGCTAAACATCCTTCTGCAATTCAGTTCTGTCCTAAAACAGTTGCTTTGTTAGCCCAAGTTCCTGAAGTTAAAGCCGCTATGTTTACTGAGCTGCCACCTGGCGCAAAGCTTAATCCTCATCGAGATCCCTATGCGGGCTCTCTCAGATATCACTTGGGTTTATCAACCCCAAACGATGACCGTGCATTTATTGATGTAAATCAGCAGCCTTACAGCTGGCGTGATGGTGAAGGGGTTGTATTTGATGAAACTTATATTCACTGGGCAATTAATGAAACTGATAAAACTCGTATTATTTTGTTATGCGATGTAGAGCGACCAATGAAATATCGTTGGGCATCAGCCATCAATCGTTGGTTAGCTAAGGTTGTAATGACGGCAGGTAGTTCACCGAACGAAACTGGAGACCAAACTGGCGGCATTAACAAAGTTTTTCGCTTCTTTTGGTTAGTGGGTAAATATAGACGCAAACTTAAGAACTTTAGCAAATTACTTTATGTGCTGATTAAGTCTGGATTGATAGCTGGATTTTTTGTTTGGGTTGTTGGTGTTGATAATGTATTGAGAGGCTTAAAACTCTTATTCAATTAAGCAATCCAGTGGCCTGATTTGCCACCTTGTTTTTCTAGCAGCTTAATTTCACCTATCACCATGCCTTTGTCCGCTGCTTTGCACATATCATAAATGGTGAGGAGCGCGATACTAATGGACGTGAGCGCTTCCATTTCAACACCTGTTTTAGCTGTGCATTTAGCCGTCACAATGCATTGAATTGTACTGTTTTTATCGTCCACCTCAAATTCTACGCTGACTTTAGTAAGGTTTATTGGGTGGCAAAGTGGGATTAACTCCGAAGTACGTTTTGACGCTTGAATTGCCGCGATACGAGCAATGCCTAGTACGTCTCCTTTTATGGTATTGCCTTTAACGATTAATTGTAAAGTGGTTGGCAGCATGCGAATACTGCCGGTTGCAATAGCGACACGGTCTGTTTCTGCTTTAGCGCCAACATCGACCATGTGTGCTTGACCTTGTCCGTCAAAGTGAGAGAGTTCGTTCATAAATTTTGCCCTTTTATTTAAGCCGTTCGTATGAGAATTTCAATGCGAACCGTGAACTTGGCGCTTAATATCGTTATCATACGCAATGATGAAATTAGTTTATAGCATTCTGTTATTTTCACTACTAGTCCCCATTGCACTGGCGGACGATTTGCCTGACTTGGGCGATGTTTCTGCGACGGTGCTTTCACCTTTACAGGAAAAGAAAATTGCAGACCAAATCATGCGTGATGTGATGTCAAGTGATGAGGTCATTTCAGATCCGGAAATTAACGATTACATCCAAAATCTTGGCATGCGCCTGGCGAGCAATGGCCCTGATAAAACACAGTGGTTCAATTTTTTTGTTGTCAAAGATAACAGTATTAATGCATTTGCTATGCCCGGCGGTGTGGTGGGGGTGCATACAGGCCTTATTGTGGCGGCCAGTAATGAGTCTGAATTAGCGGGCGTGATGGGCCATGAAATTGGACACGTTGTCCAGCATCACATGGCGCGGATGTTGGCACAACAAAAGAATGATTCATTGATTAGTTTAGCAGGCATGGCATTGGCTATTTTATCGGCACGTGCTAATCCCCAACTAGCAAGCGCCGCGATGACGGCTTCATCAGCTGGGGCAGTGCAGAAACAGCTGGATTACACCCGAGATCATGAACGTGAAGCTGACCGCGTTGGGATTTCTATTCTGGAAAGTGCGGGATATGATACTCATGCGATGGCTAGTTTTTTTGAGACGATGCAAAAAGGCACTCGTTATGTTGAAGGTAGCGCACCGACTTTTTTACGTACCCATCCAATAACGAGCGAGCGAATTGCCGATGTTACTGCGCGAATTGCAAATAGTCATTACCGTGTTGCGCCTTATTCCCCTGATTTCGATTATGTACGCGCTAAAATTTTGGCGAGCTCAGGAATTGCCAATCAAGCTGTCAATTTATTTCAGAGCAATTTACAAGATAGGCGCTATATTAGTGAAGGCGCACAACATTACGGTCTTGCTACTGCGATGTTGCGCCTTGGTAACCTTGATGGAGCAACTAAAGAACTGAGCTGGTTACGTTCCAATATGCCAAATCATCCATTTTTTGCTAGCCTTGCAGCTAATATCGAAGTGGCCCGAGACAACCCAATTAAGGCAGCTAAAGCTTATCAAGCGGGCTTAGCTATTTATCCTGGGAGTCGTGCATTAATCTATGGGTATGCAGAACATTTCTTACGCACACATCAACCACAACAAGCTTTGCAATTGCTTAATGAAAAGCAATCGCTATACCCCGATGATGCGTATTTATTTGAATTAAAATCGAAAGCATATGCGGGGCTGGGTAAAAGCTTACTTAGCTATCAAGCACAAGGTGAGGCCTACTTTAGGCGTTACAATGTACCTAAAGCTTTGGAACAAATGGATTTAGCCGTTAAGGCAGGTGATGGAGATTTTTATCAGCAGTCTATAGTAGAAGCGCGTTTGAAAGAGCTGCGAACTTTGATTGACGAACCTAAAAAAGGGGGCTGGTTTAACTAGCCAAAGAGGAATTAAGCATGCAGGAACGTAGAAAGTTTATTAAATCACTTTTAGCTTTAAGTGCGCTCTTGGTGTTGCCTATGAGAGCTTTGGCTAACAACTGGAACATTCCGGCGTTTCAAGCCAAAAAACTTCCTGAAGCTTTCGCTGCTTTGCAAATTAGCAATGTCAGTTTGTCGACTGATATTAAGGTTATCGGTCCAGACAAAGCTGAAAATGGTGCGGTGGTTCAAATTGAAGTTGCTAGCCAGATCCCAAATACTGAATCGATTACTATTTTTGTAGAGAATAACCCAACAGCATTAATTGCTAATTTTGTTTTTAGTGAAAATACTCTTCCCTTTGTGGTGACCCGCATAAAAATGGCTGAAACGTCAGATGTATTAGCAATAATTAAAGCTGGTAATCGCTATTTTTCGGCTAAAAAGCATGTTGAAGTTTTAGAAAATGGGTGTGGTTAAAATGACCGATAACATCAGAATGCGTGCGCAACTTAAGGGTGAAATTACTGAGGTTAAAATACTCATGACACATCCCATGGAAACGGGGCGACGTAAGAACGATTTTGGAGATGTCATTCCTGCTAACTTTATACAGACCGTTACTGCAACACTTAATGGGAAAATTCTTTTAGAGGCGCAGTGGGGAACCGGGATTTCTAAAAACCCCTACCTAACGTTCCATATGCGCGGAGCAAAAGCTGGCGATGTCGTAAGAATAAATTGGACTGATAACCAAGGCAAAATAGGCGTTGGTGAAATAGCAGTAACGCCTGCTTAAGTATTGTTTGTAATACTTAAGGCAACAGCTTCAGCAATTTTAATGCCATCAACTGCTGCTGATAAAATTCCACCTGCATAGCCTGCACCCTCACCTGTTGGGTAAAGCCCTTTTGTATTGATACTTTGCAAGGTTTCATCATTCCGTTTAATTCTAATTGGAGATGAAGTTCTAGTTTCTACCCCAGTTAATACTCCATCAGGTAAGTCAAAACCTTTAATCTGCATGGCAAAAATAGGAAGTGCTTCTCGAATGGCAGTGATGGCATATTCTGGCAATGCAGTACTCAAGTCTGTCAAATGAACTCCCGGGGTATATGAAGGTTTAACTGTGCCAAGTTCAGTAGAGGCTTTGCTATTGATAAAATCTCCAATGAGTTGTCCCGGTGCTTGGTAGTTTCTTCCACCAAGTTCAAAAGCGCGCTCCTCCCATTTGCGTTGAAGTTGCATACCAGCTAGTGGATCCCCTGGATAATCTTGCTCCGGTGTAATTCCTACTACAATGCCTGCATTCGCATTTCGTTCGTTTCGTGAATATTGACTCATGCCGTTGGTCACTACACGACCTTCTTCTGATGCGGCGGCTACGACGGTGCCGCCCGGGCACATGCAAAAACTATATACACTGCGGCCATTTTTAGCGTGATGCACTAGCTTATAATCTGCAGCCCCTAAAACGGGGTGCTGTGCGTTTGGGCCAAATCGAGCCTGGTCAATGACTGACTGTGGATGCTCAATACGAAAGCCAATCGAGAAAGGTTTCGCTTCAATATAAATGCCGCGTTTATGTATCATTTCAAAAGTATCACGTGCACTGTGTCCAACCGCTAATACTAAATGGTTGGTTGCTATACGATCACCGTTTTGAAGCACGATGCCTTGTACTTGGTTATTTTCAATTTCAATATCATCCACACGGCTTTGAAAACGAATTTCACCACCAAGTTCAATGATGTTTTTGCGCATTTCTTCAACCATGCCAACTAATCGAAAAGTTCCGATATGAGGATGGCTGACATATAGAATTTCTTCTGGCGCACCTGCTTTGACAAATTCATTAAGCACTTTTCTGCTGTAATGTTTAGGGTCTTTAATTTGACTGTAGAGCTTTCCATCTGAGAATGTGCCTGCACCGCCTTCGCCAAATTGAACATTTGACTCAGGGTTGAGTTTGTTTTTTCGCCACAAATCCCAAGTATCTTTTGTACGTTCTCGGACGGCCTTGCCACGCTCGAGCACGATAGGTTTGAAGCCTGATTGTGCTAGGATTAGCGCTGTAAAAATCCCAGAGGGCCCAAACCCTACAATGACTGGGCGAGGGGTATTGGTACTTACTGTTGTTTTTGCCACAAAATGATAAGAAGTATCCGGAGCGATTTTAACATGTGGGTCTTTTTTAAATTTGGCTAGAATTTTGGACTCATTTTTAACTTCAACATCCAACGTATAAACAAACAAAATTGAATGCGACTTTCGAGCATCAACCCCACGTTTAAAAATAGCTATGCTGGTTAAATCATTTTCAGGAATACCAAGTTTTTTGATAATTGCGACTTTAATTTCTTCAGGTTTGTGATGAAGCGAAGTCGCTTTCTCTAAAGGCAGTTTGATTTCGGATAATCGAAGCATTTTTATTTTTGGGCTTAGATCAAATAAGCGGTAATTGAATGAGTTTTTTGAGAAGCGGAACCGTGACAGGTCTCTTTTCAGTGAGTGACCACTCGTCAAGCGCATCTAAGATTGCCATTAAACTTGGTAAATCACGGCGTAAATATCGTAGGCAGTAGTCAACCACCTCATCTGGTAATTTCATACCGCGTTCCAACGCGTGGTTTTTTAGCGCCTGTGCTTTTTCTTCATCACTAAGCGGATGGAGCTGATAAGTTAAGCCCCATGCTAGCCTGGTAGCAAGATCGTCACGAAGGTTCATTTGGTTTGGCGCGCCATTGCCAGCTGCAAGTAACACACCATTGCTAGTGCGCGCTTGGTTGTAGGTGTCGAATAAATCGATTTGGGCTTCGTTGCTGAGTAAATGGACATCATCAGCGACCACTAATTTGATATTTGTAGCTTTCACTAGCTCTTGAGCCGCTTTAAGCAAGTGTGTTTTTCCACTGCCTGAGGCTCCCCAAAAATAAATGAAGCGATTTTCAGCGCCCGGGTTTATGGCATGATTTAAGCTATGTAAAGCTTCAGCATTGCGACCAACAATGAAATTATTGATGCTTGGCAATGCATCTAATTGGATATCTAGAAGCAGTTGTTTCATTAATAATGAAGATTAAATAATTTAAGCGTCATGAACATGGCTTTTATCACTTAGTCTTTTCTCGTTTAGTCGTCATTTAGGTTAAAATTCAGGTATAACAAAAATATGCTTAAGTGCGTATTTTAACCTTTTATTTGTTTTTATCTTGTAGAAAGCGAGAAAGCATTGAATTCGAACGACCAAGCCAATAACGCATCTATTAGCTACCGTGACGCTGGGGTGGATATTGAAGCAGGTGACGCCTTGGTTGAACAGATTAAACCTTTCGCGAAACGCACTATGCGACCTGAAGTGCTGGGGGGAATTGGAGGATTTGGATCATTATTTGAGATGCCAAGAAAATTCAAAACCCCAGTTTTAGTCTCTGGAACCGATGGTGTTGGGACTAAATTAAAACTAGCATTTGAGTTGAACAAGCATGACACCGTAGGTGTCGATCTTGTTGCAATGAGTGTGAATGATATTTTGGTGCAAGGCGCTGAACCTTTATTTTTCTTAGATTACTTTGCATGTGGCAAGCTAGACGTGGGGACGGCAGCCCAGGTGATTAAAGGTATTGCACATGGATGTGAACAATCGGGATGTGCTTTAGTGGGCGGCGAAACTGCTGAAATGCCAGGTATGTATCCAGCAGGTGAATATGATTTAGCAGGATTTGCTGTTGGTTGTGTAGATAAAGAAAGTATCATCACAGGCAAAACAATCGCTGAGGGTGATGTGGTGATTGGCTTAGCCTCTAGTGGCGCACACTCAAATGGTTATTCTTTGATTCGAAAATTGATTGCAAAATCTGGCATTGATTTCAATTCGGATTTTCACGGGAAACCATTTAAAGATGTAGTAATGGCTCCAACTCGCATTTATGTTAAGCCCTTACTTAAATTAATTTCATCGGTAACAGTAAAAGGCATGGCCCATATTACTGGTGGGGGCATTACGGAAAACGTGCCGCGCGTTTTACCAGATGGACTAACTGCTGAAATTAAAAAAGGCAGTTGGGAAATGCCCGCTTTGTTTACTTGGTTGCAAGCGCAAGGCAATGTGGCTGAAAGCGAAATGTATAAAACCTTTAACTGCGGGATTGGTATGGTGGTGATTGTATCTAAGGACCAAGTTAAAGCAACAATCGACTTACTAAAAGCTGAAGGCGAACAGGTTTTTGAAATTGGCTTTGTCCGTAAACAGCAAACTGGTGAGCCACCAACTGTAGTGGTTTAACTCAAGTTGAAAATTGCAATTAACTTAGCATTTTTTCTACTTTTTCTTATAGCAGATTCGGCATTCGCAGCCCCAAAACACGTTGTGTTGACTTATCAAGCCACCCGAAACGGTAAACCTTTTGCTAAAGTTACAGAGACCTTTAAGCAATCTGGTGATCAATATGTAATAGAAAGTGTGACCGAGGGGGTGGGACTGGCCGCACTGTTCGGTAAACGGATTTTGAAAAGCCAAGGTGTCGTCACTTCAGAAGGTTTGCAACCTAAACACTTTGAGCAGCATCAAGGTGATAATGAAAAGAAAGCCATTTATGCGGATTTTGATTGGGCTGGCAATGAGTTAAGTATGAAGAGTAAGACGGGGGTCACTACAGAGCCATTAGTTAAAGGGTTGCAGGATGTGAGTAGTTTTCCTTATCAATGGATGCTATTTCCACCCAAGGATGAGGTGGTGAGCTTACCCATTACAACAGGTAAAAAGCAGCGTGTTTATAGCTATAAAACGGTTGAACGTGATTTAACTTTAACGTTGGAGTCAGGCCAGTTTAAGTCCTTGCATTTAATTAATGCGAGCGAAAATGGTGGTGGGAACGAAAAAGAATTTTGGTTGGCAGTTGAGCATTATTATTTACCTATTCGGATTATCATTCGGGAGGAAAATGGCACGCTTATTGAGCAAACGCTCACCAGCATTAATGTGGAATGATTTTTATCATTTTTTGCTTTAAAACTTCATTTGAAAAATAGCGAATTTTTTAAACTTAAATTCTGCAAAATCCATTTGGAACATCGATGGTTGTGGGCGATATTTCTTTCTATATTGCTTCATGTTTTGTTGCTGGGAGGTTGGAGTTTTGTACTGCCTATTTCTGTAACATCACCGAGCTTAATTGAGGCGGAGTTGGTTCAGCCACCGCTAAGAAAAATGATGCCTCACCCACGAAAGATCTATAAGTCAGCCACAATACATCACGCTCCACCCCATGAAAATAGTCATGAACCCATTAGTGATAGTGGAGCAGTTCCCGAGACCAGATCGCAAGTTGAGGCGCCTCTAGTAACTGAACCTTTATGGCGTGAAGAAGATCGGCCCGCCTACGAAGAAATTCCACGCTTACCATCGCCATCTTACGTTGATATTGATTTTGATGTTAAACGCATAGGTTTTGGAAACGGCCGTGCACATTATCGTTATCAGGTTGAGCCAGAGGGCCGTTATAGCTTGACAAGTGAGATGGAAGCATTAGGGTTGGCCTCCATTGCATTTTCAGGGAAGCGTATTGAAACTAGTGTTGGAAGAATTACAGCAGAGGGTTTGCAGCCAGAAGCATACCGCGTTGAAGTAACGGGTAAGCCAGATAAGTTTCAAGCGGCGAATTTTAATTGGGACAATATGAAATTGACTCTAAAAACTGCTAAAACAGAAACTGTAGAAGAACTGCCAGAAGGCACACAAGATTTTTTAAGTTTCCTATATCAGTTTATGTTTGTGCCACCTTTGAATAGGATGGAATGGCCCTTAACGAATGGTAAAATGGTTCGTGTTTATAACTATCAATTTGTTTCTGAAGAAGTAATTGCTACAAAGTTTGGCCAAATTAATGCTTATCACATCGCTAAAAGTAGCGGTGATGCAGAAGAAAAAACAGATGTTTGGTTAGCAGAAGATTATCGATTTATTCCCATTAAAATTTTGAAAAAAGCAAAGGACGGTAGCGGGTATGAGTTCATCGCCACTCGCATAGATACCGATATTGAAAAATGACAATAAACCCTAATCTCTTGAGACTCGCTGGGGTGGCGCTATCGGACGTTTTGTCCAATACAGGTCCTGCAGACGTCAAGCTTGGTTGGTTCTTTAAGCAAAATCGTGAACTGGGAACTAAAGATCGTGCATTTATTGCCGAATCTGCTTATGGCGTTTTGCGCCGTAAATCATTTTTAACCTACGTGTCTGAAGGTGATGACCCACGTAAGTTGCTGGTGGCTTATTTGGTGCGTGTGCTTGGAATGAGTACGCGAGATTTGGCTGATACATTAAACGCTCAACAAAAAGAATGGGCGGTAGAAATTAAAGCGAAGAAAACCGATGACATTAGTAAGGCTATGCAAGCTGATTTGCCAGAGTGGTTTTGGGAAAAGTTGGTAGAACAATACGGGGATGAGCAAGCACTAACAATCGCTAGAAGCATGCACCAGCCTGCAGCTTTAGATTTGCGTGTTAATTTAGTCAAAGCTACGCGTGAGGAGGTTGTTTTGAAATTTGCTTCTGAAAAGACGGAAGTAACGCTTACGCCATATTCACCAAACGGTTTGCGTATGTCGCAAAAAATGACTATTAGTCGCCATGTATTATTTACTGATGGCAAGATAGAAGTTCAAGACGAAGGAAGTCAGTTGTTGGCTCAATTGGTCGCCCCACGACGCGGTGAAATGATTGCCGATTTCTGTGCTGGGGCTGGCGGTAAGAGTTTGGCTATGGGGGCATTGATGCGCAATTCAGGACGCATTTATGCATTTGATATCTCTGAAAAGCGCTTACAAAACCTAGGTATACGTTTGAAGCGCTCAGGGTTGTCAAATTTACATAGCCAGTTAATTAGCAGCGAAACTGACCCTAAGTTAAAACGCCTGAATGGTAAGTTTGATCGGGTACTAGTTGATGCCCCATGCAGCGGCCTTGGTACTTTAAGGCGCAACCCCGATTTGAAGTGGCGTCAAAAGCCTCAGGATGTATTGGAATTGACTGTTAAGCAAACAAATATTTTGGCTCGCGCGGCTAAATTGGTGAAAGCAGGCGGCCGTTTGATTTATGCAACTTGTAGCTTGTTGCAAGATGAAAATGAACAAATTGCAGAAGCGTTCTTAAAGGGTAATCCTGATTTTATTTTGGTGCCAGCGAATAGTATTTTGGCACAACAGCAAATCAACTTGGATACAGGTAATTATTTAAAATTATTACCGCATTTGCACCAAACGGATGGTTTCTTTGCTGCGGTGTTTGAAAAGGCAAATGCAGCTAAACCTTTAGCTGATGTAAAAGAAGAAAAAGTTGAAGAGACTGCAGAACTTGATGAAGCGATAGTTAAAGCGGAACGTAAAAAAGCAGCAATTTCAAAATCTAAAGCGGTAACAAAAGCAGCCACGGCTAAAGCACCAGCTAAAAAAATTGTGGTTAAAAAGACTAAAGTTTAAAGATGAAACTGCCTAGCCTTAATCTGCAAATCCTCATCGGTGCAATCGCTGGGCTGGGGTTAGGTTGCTATTTTCATGTGCTTGGCGCTGAGCATGAGACAGTCAAATTAGGCTTGTATTCAGCAAGTTTGGTTGCCACTTTGTTTATCGACTTACTCAAAATGATTCTAATTCCTTTGGTTTTTTGCTCGATTGCAGTGGGCATCGCCAATTTGCGTCAGCATCAGCAAATGCAAAAAGTTTGGGTTGCTACTTTAGCTTTTTTTGTCGCTTCTATGGCTATTGCAATTACTCTTGGGCTATTGGCCAGCAACTATTTCAAACCTGGAACTGGAATGCACTTGGCGATGTTTGGTGATGCCATGAAGAACTTCGAAGCTAAGCAATTGCCTTTGGCTGAGTTTTTTGCGCAGTTCTTGCATGGCATTTTCCTCAACCCTTTTACTGCGCTTTCACAGGGCAATGTCCTAGCAGTTGTTGTGTTTGCTTTGATTTTGGGTATAACGCTGGTGATGGGTGGCGAACGATATAAAAATATATTGGCCTTGCTGCAAGAGGCGCTAGAAGTTTGTATGCGTATTGTTAGCTGGATTATGCGGCTTGCGCCGTTGGGAATTTTTGCCTTGTTGCTTAAGTTGGTCGCTTTACAAGATGCCGCGATGATGAGTACTTTAGCTAAATTTATTGTCGTAGTTTTGGGGACAACTTTATTTCATGGGCTTGTTGTTTTGCCATTAATTTTATTTGTGTTTACTAGAAAATCACCGCTTTGGTTTTGGCGAGGTGCGCGTGAGGCTTTGGTAACGGCTTTTGCTACGAGTTCGAGCAATGCAACTCTTCCAGTGACACTTCGTTGCACCACCCAACATTTGCACGTTAAGCCAGAAATAGCTGGGTTTGTAATCCCTCTCGGTGCAACCATTAATATGGATGGTACTGCTTTGTATGAAGCCGCCGCCGCTCTTTTTGTTGCTAATCTTGCGGGGATAGATTTGAGCCTTGCACAACAATTTATCGTTTTTTTTACTGCAATGATAGCCGCAATGGGGGCGCCGGGGATTCCTAGTGCAGGGATGGTCACCATGGTGATGGTATTGCAGTCAGTTGGCCTGCCTGCTGAAGCAATTGCCATTTTATTACCGATAGATAGATTGCTTGATACCTTCCGGACAGCGGTAAACGTTGAAGGTGATATGGTGGGTAGTCTGGTCGTTCAAAAGTTAGTGAATCAATAGCGCTATGCTTAGCTTTCATAAGGCCGAGTTAAGTGATGCTATTTCAATTGCTGAGTTAGTTAATTCAGCTTATCGAGGTGAAATAAGTCGCGCTGGTTGGACAACCGAAGCCGATTTATTAGATGGCCTGCGAATCACCACCCCAGAAGTAGCAACCTTGATTAAGCGTGAAGATGCTTTCGTGCTAGTTGGAGTGTTGCGGGATCAAATCATAGCAAGTATTGCTTGTGAGCACCTAGAAAACACCGCAAAGTTTGGCTTAATCGCAGTGAAGCCGACATTGCAAAATAAGGGTTATGGCCGCGAGATGATAAAAGCCGCAGAAGCTATCACTGCCAGAGAATGGCGCGTGGCTGGCTTTTATATGTCAGTGATTACCTTGCGGACGGAGTTGATTGAATTTTATGAGCGACTAGGTTTTGAGCGCTCGGGTCAGTTTGAAGACTTTCCTGAGAATCCAGCGTTATGGCAACCTAAAGTCCAGACTTTAGCGCTGGAATATTTAGTTAAGTTGATTCGTCATTAGCATTTTTAGCCTTAAAGCTATATTAAGCAAAAAACCTAAATTTTCTAGCTTTCCACTTTTCCAAACCATTCATCACCAAAGAGTAAGCGGCTGGCACCACTACCAAAGTCAGTAATGTTGATGAAATCATGCCACCGATAATCGCGACTGAAAGCGGTTTATTAGTTTCGCTCCCCGCACCCAATCCCAAAGCGGCAGGTAAAAGCGCCAAAATAATCGTGAGTGACGTCATCACTACTGGGCGCAAACGAATTGGGCAAGCTTCTTTGAGTGCATCGTTGATACCTGCACCACGCTCTCTCAATTGATTAGTTAAATCTACTAATAAGATGGAGTTTTTAGCGACTAAGCCTATAAGAAGTACTAAGCCTATCATTGAGTAAATATTGAGTGAATCACCTGAAAGTAAGAGTGCAATTAATCCCCCTATGATCGCAAGTGGTTGAGCCAACATGATGATGACTGGTTGAATAAAGGAGTTGAATTGACTTGCTAGGACCATGTACAGCAAGATGAAGGAAAGAATAAATACGAACTTAATATTATTGAATGTTTTGCCAAACTCTTCCGCTTGACCAGTCATTTTTAGGGTGTAGTTAGGGGGTAGTGTTTTTGTAGCGGTATCTTTCACTAAAGATACCGCATCGCCTAGTGGCATGTTTGGGTTGGCATAGAAGTTGGCAGAATATTGTAAGTCGTAGCGACCAATTACAGCAGCACCTAAAGTGGGTTTAAAGCTCGCAACGGCATCTAAACGTACTAACTCACCGCTTGTACTTCTCAAGTAAATTTTGCTTAAATCAGTTGTCTGCTTTAGCTCATTCTCATCCGCTTTGAGACGAATGTCGTAACGCTGACCATCGCCATTCAAGTCATTATATTTGGCGACATTCACCCCCCCTGCGTACATGCTTACTGCTTCTGCCACATCGTTAGCACTTAAGCCTAATGAGGCTGCGCGAGTGCGGTCTATGTTCATATCTAATTGGGGTAAGTCGAGCTGTACATCCAAATCGATTTTGCCCATTTCTGTGGTTTTACTAAGCGCTTGCTGCATTTGTTTAGAAAGGCTACCAATTTCATCTAAGCTTGGACCAGTAATGATGAATTGTAGTTTTTCTGAACGTTGGCCTTTAGTAATTGATGCTGGAGATGGCATTGCTTTGACCCCAGAAATTTGGTCAAACTGTTTTTTTAGTTCTTTAATCAAAGTTTGTTGGCTTTTGTCACGTTCCGTTTTAGCAACTAAGCGCACGTTGATATTTCCTTGATTGACCTGACCTCGCGAACCAGCGCCGATGGTTGAAAAATAGCTGGCAACCTCTTTCGGGTGTTTGGCAATCGCTGCCTCTACTAATTTTAGGCGGGAGTCTGTGTAATCTAAAGTTGATCCGAGTGGGCTTTTGACGCTGACAGTGAAGCTCCCTTCGTCGGCTTCTGGTACAAAGTCTTTTTGGACATTTTTCATGGCATAACCGCCAGCAAGAACCACAAATGCTATTGTGATAATGAGGACCCGCCAAGGATGCTTGAGGCTCAAGTTGAGTAAATAGTGATAAGCATGGTCGACCTTGGCGAGGCCTCTTTCAATGCTTGTATAAAATTTATTTTCTTTGTGACCAACGCTAAGATAGCGTGAGCAAAGCATTGGAGTAAGAGTGAGTGAAACAAATAGGGAGGTTAGCACGCCAAAGGTGACCACTACACCAAATGATTTAAAGAACATGCCGACGATGCCATCCATAAAAATCACAGGAGCGAAAATACAAACAAGTGAGAGAGATGCTGCAATTACTGCAAAGGTGACTTCGCTTGAGCCATTAATTGCTGCACTTAAGGGATCTTTATCTACATGTTCACGATGACGGAAGATATTTTCTAATACTACGATGGCATCATCAACGACCACGCCTATAAGTAACAATAGGCCAAGCAGCGTCATAGAGTTGAATGTGTACCCAGAGAAGTACATCACGGCAATTGCTCCCAATAATGAAACAGGGATTGCTGTTGCGATAATTAATGTTGAGCGGATTGACCGTAAGAAAATAAAGACAATCAGTGCTGCAAGTAGAGTGCCTGTGAATAAATGTTCTTTAAGCGATGCAACCATTTGACTAATGAAAATCGAATCATTCGTTGAGATTTCAAGTTTCATGCCCGGTGGCAAATTTGGCCGTATATCATCAACTAGACGACGTTCAACTTCATTGATGATTTCGACGGTGTTAGCGTTGGCGATTTTAACCATGCCCAAGCCGACGGTCGGCATCCCATTATAACGAGCAACTTGGCGATTATCAGTGATACTGTCTGTGATGCTAGCAATGTATTTTAATTTAACAGGGGCACCATCTCGGTGGTTAATGATGAGTTCGCCTAAATCTTTTACGTCGTGGAATTCTAAGTCCAGTTTTAGTAATTTTTCTGTTTGGTTACTTACCAAAAATCCACCAGGCAACTGCACGTGTTGAATGTTGAAAGCGTTGATAAGGTCGTTTGCAGTGAGTTTATAAGCAGCCATGCGATCAGGTAAAAGACTGACGCGAATGACACGGTCGCGACGACCGCCTAATGTGACTTCACCCACGCCATTAATAGTCTCAAACTTTTTCTTGAGGACGTTTATTGCATATAAGTTAAGTTCTTGTATGGTTCGGTCACCGGTCAATGCTAACCAAATGACGGCTTGCGCGTTCGAGTCAACTTTCTGAATAGTTGGTGGGTCGGTGTCTTTAGGCAATCTTTTGAGGACTTGACTGACTTTTGATTGAACTTCGTTATAAGCGACATCAATATTTTTATTTAGTGCGAACGTGATAGTAATCGTTGAAACACCAGGTGATGAAGATGACTGAATATGCTCGATACCAGGGGTGGTATTGATTGCAGTTTCTATAATGCTAGTGATACTTGAATCCACAACATCAGGATTGGCGCCCTTAAGTGTGGTATTAATCATAATAATCGGGAAATCGATAGATGGAATTCGGTCAATTCCGATACGCTGATAAGAAATAATTCCAAATAAAACGATAACGGCAGATAACATCCATGCAAAAACATGGCGTTTAATGGAAAGCTCAGGCAAGTTCATGCAATATTCTCTTGGATTCTTATACTGTTTTTATGGGGTTTTATTGTTTTGATTGTTTTTTGGGTTGAATTTTCACTTTGGCTTTGTCGGTCAGAAATGCAGCTCCATCTTTAGCAATCACATCTCCAGCACTTAAGCCGTTGATAATTTCAATTTTTCCGTCTTGTCGCATCCCAGTTTTTACGATGTGTTGCAGTGATAATCCATCTTTTACTACATAAACTACTTCACCTGCAGGCCTTAAGACTACGCATTGTTCAGGAATTAAAACAGCATTGGCATGCTCGCCCAAGATAATTTCACCTTTCACGCTTGCGCCAGGTTGCCAGCCTGGCTGATTAGTGACAGCCGCAATCACATCGACGGCGCGGCTCGTTTCGGTAATGAGCGGTTTTAATTCGCGGATGGTACTAATGACCTCATCGGGAGAAGTTGGTGTGGTTAGGCGGACCTTTATGCCAGCGTGGATTTTGGCAGCAATATTTTCCGGCAATGGTAAATGTGCGATTAGTTTTTGTTTGCTGATGATCTGCAATAGAGGGTCGCCAATTTTGACGAAATCACCAGCAGAAACAATTTGTTTCTGCACTACACCATCGATTGGTGCAATGACAGTGGTTTTTGTGCGAGTGTGATCAATGATCGCAATTTGTGCTTTTGCTCCATCAAGTTGCTGTTGAAGAGCAACATGTTGGGTCGTTGCATCTTCTAGGGCATTTTGTGAAATGAAGTTTTTTTGAAGTAATACTTGATTGCGTTCTACGATCCGGCCTTGATTATTAGTTAGCGCTTCCAGCCTGGCGACTTCTGCTTGCAACTGAGTGCGCTGTAAGTTGTAATCTGTGGCATCAAGCAATACTAAAGATTCTCCTTTTCTTACTGCTTGTCCTGGGTGAGCCAAGATTTTTGTTACTCTGCCAGCGACTTCAGCCGCAACAGTTGGGTCAATTAGTCCTTCTAAAGTACCGATAGATTCCTCTCGAACTTCTAATGTGCTAGTTTCTGCAATCGTTGTGCTAATTAGCACTGATTGAGGTTTCTTTTTTGAGTCTGATTCAGCTTCTTTTTTCCCGCAAGAAATTAAAGCTAAACTCATGAATGTTATTGCAACAATTGAAGAAAGTATTGTGTTGCGATTTGAATGATGTTGCTGTCTTAGCATGCCAAAAACTTTCAATAGATGATAATGGGAGTATAGCGATAGTCATATAAAAAGTGTGATTAAGTCTTAACGGTGGACCAATCAAAATAAGGACCAGGATCGGTTTTTCGGCCTGGGGCAATATCAGAGTGACCCGTAATTGCTTGAATTGAGTAACATTCTTTAATCGCTGTAATTAGAGCGTTGAGTGTTTCATATTGCAGTGGTTCAAAGGCTTCAAAGTCGCTACCCTCTAGCTCTATGCCGATTGAAAAGTCATTGCAGCCGTCTCTCCCTCCCCAATTTGACAAACCGGCATGCCAGGCGCGGTCATTGCAAGATGCAAATTGCAATAGGGTGCCATCCCTACGAATGAAGAAATGGGATGAGACTTTTAGCTCTGCTATTTTGGCGTAATAAGGATGCTCTTTTGGATTTAGGCGGTTGGTAAAGAGTTCGATGACGCCATTGCCTCCATATTGATTTGGCGGCAAGCTTATGTTGTGGATAACGATCAATGAAATATCAATTGGTGTAGGACGCGCATCTATATTTGGCGATAGGATATAAATCGCTTCGCTACATATTCCATTCAGATTGATTTGTAGATTCTGCATGCTTAATAATCGCTTATCCGATAAAATTCAGCCATATATTTTTTGAGGTGACTTCATGATTTTTGCTGAACTACTCTTATTCCTGATTGTTATTCTAATTGCTGCCGAAGTGTTTACCAATGCGCTTGAGCATTTAGGTGAAAAACTTGGTATATCAGAGGGGGTTACGGGCTCTTTATTTGCAGCAGTCGGAACGGCTTTGCCTGAAACATCAGTACCGCTTTTGGCTTTGATGGCAGGCACGAGTGATGCGCATTTGAATGAGGAAATTGGGGTCGGTGCAATTTTAGGAGCGCCGCTCATGTTATCTACCTTATCAATTTCACTATTGGCTTTTGCTGTCTTAAAAAATAGAAAGGCTAGTGGGCATTTCCATCCTGAGAGAACTGGCCTTAGAAGGGATTTAAATTTCTTTATTGTTGCTTTTGGTTTTGCAACCATAGCATTGTTTGTCCCGCATGAGATTAAAGCCGTGCGGTATGTGATCGGCTTTGTGATGGTTATGATTTATTTTATCTATATCATGCTCACTTTGCGCGCTTCTAAAGGTTTGGTTGCGGATGGCCATGCTACGGAAGCAGAAAGTCCTATGTTTTTATGTCGCTTAGGATTGCCCAACCATGCGGCTGTAATCTTAGTTCAACTTTTATTAGGATTAATGCTTTTGGTAGGAGGTGCTAAAGGTTTTATTTTTGGAATTCAAAGTGCCTCAGAAATTTTGGGGATAACGCCTTTATTGCTTTCTTTACTGGTTATTCCAATAGCCACGGAGCTTCCCGAGAAGGTGAATAGTATTTTGTGGATACGTAAAGGAAAAGACACCTTAGCTTTCGGTAACATTACAGGGGCGCTAGTTTTTCAGGGGACTTTATTACCAGCCATTGGCATTATGCTTACGCCTTGGGCCCCACAAAAGGAAGTATTTGCAGGTGTCGTAATTACATTGCTGGGTGTGCTTTGGTTGCGTTGGATGATTTCTCGAGGGCAACTCCGAGTTTGGCATGTTTGGGTGAATGGGTTCATGTACATCGCTTATTTAGCAATTGCACTAGGCTAAGTGTGAATGTGTTTTTATTAAGATTACCTATATCTTTGCTTTTCAACTTTAAAACGTATCTATTAAGACAATATGTCAACTAGACAAGAATTGTCAGACTTTCTCGCGCAGGTTGAGCGCAGGGCTTTTAAGCAAACCGCTTATGCCGTAAGAGATGATCATGCTGCTTTAGATATTGTCCAGGATGCAATGATGAAGCTAGCAGAAAAGTATGCAACTCGGCCAGTAAGTGAGTTTCCCATGCTTTTCCAGCGTATTTTACAAAATACGATGCGGGACTATTGGCGGCGTCAAAAAGTTAGAAATATTTGGACTACATTGCTCTCGTCATTTAGTGTTATTGGGGATGATGGTGAGGAATCAGACCCACTTGAAACAATTGGTTCAGCAAATGGCGATATTCTTAATGAGCCATCTGCGCAATTAGAACAGCGCCAAACTATGGCGTTGATTGAAGATGCTTTAAGTAAACTTCCTACGCGTCAACGAGAAGCTTTTGTGATGCGTTATTGGGAGGATATGGATGTCGCAGAAACAGCTGCTGCAATGGGTTGTTCGCAAGGAAGTGTCAAAACTCACTGTTCAAGAGCGGTGCGCACTATGGCCACAACTTTAGAAAAACATGGACTGGCAGAAAAATTGCTTCTAAGAACGTTATTATCTAAGAAAGGAGAAATTGATGAAGGCTGATGAACAAAAACAGAAAAGTGAGTTGCGAGAACAAGAAATTGCAAAGCGCATCGTTTCGCTTTTAGATGAAAACGCCTTTAACCTAGACAACACGATTGCATCCAAACTTACTTATGCGCGTGAAGAAGCTTTAGCCAAAATGATGAAGCCGACCTCAAAGGCTGTTATGAGTCAAAATGGTGTATTAAGATTTTTTGGGGATTATTGGTATCAGCATCGTTTATTAATGATGTTATTGATGCTAGGTTTCGGTTTAGCCATGTTTTTGACGATAAAGAATATTCCTAATCAGAATGAACTCGAGTCGGAATCAGGAGATGCGTACTTATTGGCTTCAGAAGTGCCTCCAGAAGTTTTTTTGAATGAAGGTTTTGGAACATGGCTATCAGAAAACACTCAGTAGTAATTCTAGTTTTTCTTGCAATTAATTTTTCTTCTTCTTTAGCTATGGCTGAAGATAATGATGACGCTGCCTGGGCCACACTTAATGATGATCAGAGAAAAGTTTTAGCACCATTGGCTCAAGATTGGGATGGTCTTCGCCCTTGGCAACGGGAGCGGATGTTGGACATAGTTCGTGATTACCCAAAGATGCCTTCCGATCGGCAAGAGCGGATTCAAAATCGTTTATTTAATTGGAGCAGAATGACGCCCTATGAGCGTGAAAATGCACGTAAACGATATCAACAATTTAAATCCTTGCCTCCAGAAAAAAAAGAAGCGATACATAAAAAATGGCACGAGTATCGTGAATCCTCTCCGGAAAGGCGCCAACAACTTAGAGAGCAAAATCCAGAAATTTTTGGCAGGGAGGATCTAGAGCGCTAAATGAAGGCCACTGATATTTTTAAACGTATTGCATGCATGCTATATGAGAGTATTTTGTTGTTCGCGATCCTGTTTGTTGCAGGCATTATTCATCGCGCCTTATTTGGTGACCCCCGCACAGATATGCAGAGACTCTATTTGTTCGTTTACTCATGGCTTATTGTTGGCTTGTATTTTGTTTTTTGTTGGGTGAAGTCTGGCCAAACTTTGGCAATGAAAACTTGGAATCTCCAACTGCTTGGATATGATGGGAACTTCTTAAGTATGGAATGCGCAATTAAACGTTATGTCATAGCAAGTTTCAGTTTGATGTTTTTTGCAATCGGGTTTATATGGGCGATATTTGATAGGGAAGGTTTATCTTTGCATGATAGATTTTCTGGTGGGCGCTTAATCGAGATTCCAAAAAACACTCAATAAACTCCCATATTTAAATACTATTTATATTTAAGATTTATTGAGTTTCTACCCACATCAACATAAAAACCCCACCCAAAAAGAATAAGAAGGTTGGCATGAAGGCGCTTGAAAATGCTGTCCAATCATTAAGTAGGCCTAAGTGCAATGAAACTTTATTGAGTACTTGAAATAAAATCCCGAGTAATACGCCAGCAAACAGTTTATTAGCTACCCCGCCAGAGCGTTGCTGTAAAAACCCAAATGGCAAGGCAAGGAGAACCATCACTAATGAAGCCATTGGGTAGACTACTTTAGCCCATAAAGCAATTTCATAACGAGAAGTTTTTTGCTTATTTTTGGTTAAGTGTGAAATGTAGGAATAGAGATTCCATGCGGACATTTTCTCAGGAACAACTAAAAGAATATTAAGCAGTTCTGGTCGAATTAGGGACTTCCATTCTGCCTTAGCTAAGTGATTGGATTTAACACTACTTTTTTCTAAATAGGTCTGAGTTAGATCGGTTAAATCCCAGTTTTCCCCATTGAATATTCCAGTTTTAGCTTGACTAACCATTTTCATCTGGAAGTTCTCATCAAATTCATAGATGTGAATATTAAGTAGCTGAGCATCTGGAAGAACCTGTTCAACGTTTACGAAATTTTTGCCATCTTTTACCCATAGTCCAGAACGAAAGTCTTGCGCGATCACCGAATCAATAGCCTTGATACGCATTCTTTGTGCTGTTTTTTCGCTAATAGGGGTGAGAACCTCCCCCACTATAAAGGTTATTAATGCAAAAGCTAAACCAATACGCAATAAAGAAAGCCCGATGTTGGCTATGGATACTCCACTGACCCGAAAAATAACGAGTTCAGAGTTTCTGGCAAATTGACCAAGTGAATATATGGTTCCAATGAGCACAGCAACTGGAACGATTTCATAAATATGGCCTGGTGCACTTAGCATTACAAAAATGATAATCTTCCCGATACCATAAGTGCCCTTACCTACGCTTTCTAACTCTTGTAATAAATCGAAAAAGGCGAACATGGCAAGCAATGCAACCATAATTAGCAGGATGCTATAGGTTGTTTCTTTTATTAAATATCGGTTAACAATATTCATTTATTCCACAGTCTTGGCATTAAAGGCAACTGAGATGCCCGTCGATAAAATAAATAGATTGTTAATGAAAGAAATATTAGATGTACTGGCCATAGTCCGATAATGGGACTTATTTTTTCTTGCACTAACCATGCTTGGGCAATGCTAATCATATTGATATAGATGATATAAATTAGAACAGCCATGGCCACATTACTAGACCTACCAGAGCGTGGATCAACAAAGCTAAGTGGGATAGCAAGTAAGACTAAAATTAATGCAGATATTGGGGTTGCTATACGGCCCTGAATCTCTGCATTATTAGTGGGGTTATGCACACTAAGCAATACATTAATTGGAACAGCTTGAATGACTTTAGCTGGGGGCTCTTTCGTTTCCTTTGCTTCGAGGCGTACTGCATACTTTTCAAAAGTCGTTGATGAGAATTCAGAAGTCTCAGGCTTTCCTTCATATCTGCGACCTTGTTCCATGATTAAGAAATTATCATGATTTTCCATTGTTTCCCTGTGCCCTTGCTTAGCAACAATAACGCCCAGTTTTTGATGTTGCACAGATTGAATGAATATATTTTTTACTGTGGCGCCGAGCTGGTTAAAACTTTCAACAAAATACACTCGATTGGCTTGTTTTGACTCTTTAAACACCCCTGGCGTGATGGTCGCCAACTCATCTTGTTTTTGAAGTTGGGTTTTGTAGTCACTGCTTTTGTTGGTTGCCCACGGAGTGACAAATAAGCTTAAAAATGCAATTAGAATAATTACTGGCCCAGAAAAAGTTAGTATGGGTCTTATCCATGCCGCTAATCCTTGTCCTGAGCTAAACCAAATCACCATTTCGCTGTCACGATGTTGACGCGTTAGCGTAAGCAGAACTGCTAAAAATAGGGTGAGCGAAAGTAGCATTGGCAAAAATTTAAGCATGCTGAAACCCAACAATGTATTGATTGAATTGCTTGCTATGCTTCCGTTTGCAGCAATTCCAATGTAATAAGTGATGCGTTGTGCGATGACAATACCAAATAGGACTGTAAAAGCACCAATCGCTGTTTGAAGTAATTCTTGAGAGAGTGATCGTTTAAAGATCATAAATTAACAGGGCTTTTACTTGGTTGTTTAATAAATATGTTTACAAATGATTTCAGACAAAATTTTGATTTCAAACCAAAACGCAGGATAATTCAACGATATTTATCGAAAAGGATCTATTGAATGGAATTTAGCATAAAAAGTGGTAAATCGGAAAAACAACGTAATGATTGTGTAATCGTAGGCATCTACGAGTCAGGCAAATTAAGTCATGCCGCACAAGCTATTGATGATAGTTCAGAGGGCTTTTTGACCAAACTATTAAAGCGTGGAGATATGGATGGAAAAGTAGCTTCTTCGTTACTGCTCCATAATGTGCGCGGAACAAATTCTGAGCGCATTTTATTAGTTGGCCTGGGTAAACATGATGAATTAAGTGATAAGGCTTATCGTAAGGCAGCCATCGCTTCTATAAAAGCCCTTGCTAAAATTGGCGCTAGGGATGTAGCAAGTTTTTTAGCTGAAGTGGATGTTATAAACGCGAATAACAAAAAACTAGATCCTAGCTGGAAAATTGCCCAGATGGTAGAGGCCGTCAATGATGCTCTGTATCGTTTTGATGTGATGAAGGGTAAAAAAGATAAGGCAGATAAAGAATCTACAAAAGGAATCAACAAGCTTGATATATTTGTGTCAGAGCAAGATGATAATCAAGAAGCAAAAATTGCGTTGAAGCAAGGTATAGCACTATCTTCTGGTGTCAGTTTAGCAAAAGATTTAGGAAATTTGCCACCAAATGTATGCACACCAACTTATTTGGCGGAGCAGGCATTAGCAATGGTTAAATCGCATGGATTAACAGTGCAAGTATTAGGGCGTGAGGAAATGAAGAAGTTGGGCATGGGCTCATTCTTAGGTGTTGCTCAAGGAAGTGCGCAACCACCTAAACTCATTATTTTGCAACACCTCCGGGGGGAAAAGAATCAGAAGCCCGTAGTTTTGGTCGGCAAAGGGATTACATTTGATACGGGTGGTATTTCTCTCAAACCAGGTGCAGAAATGGATGAGATGAAGTATGACATGTGTGGCGCTGCGAGCGTATTAGGCACATTTAAAGCTATTGCTGAGATGGATTTGCAGTTAAACGTGATTGGCATCATTCCAACTTGTGAAAATATGCCGGATGCTGATGCTATTCGTCCTGGAGACGTATTGACGAGTATGTCTGGACAGACTATTGAAGTGCTAAATACGGATGCTGAAGGTCGCCTGATTTTATGTGATGCACTAACTTACGCAGAAAGATTTGAGCCGTCGTCTGTAGTCGATATTGCGACATTGACAGGCGCTTGTGTTATTGCTTTGGGTCATCATGCTAGTGGGCTATTTAGCAATCAAGATCGCTTAGCAAAAGAGCTTTTATCTGCAGGTGAAGAATCATTAGATCGTGCCTGGCATATGCCATTGTGGGAAGAATATCAACCACAATTGGACAGCAATTTCGCTGATGTAGCCAATATTGGCGGTCGTGCTGGCGGTAGTATTACTGCAGCTTGCTTCTTGTCTCGTTTTACTAAAAAATATCACTGGGCACATTTGGATATTGCTGGAACAGCCTGGAATTCTGGCAAGGAAAAAGGTTCAACAGGTCGACCAGTCCCTTTGCTAACGGAGTTCTTAAAAAAACGTGCAGCAAAGATATAGCATTTTATGACGCGAGTTGAATTTTTTTTTAATGTCGAGGATAAATTACAGAAAATTGCTGAAATAGGTGAAAAAGCGATTGTTAAGAACGTTAAATTGATGATGTTTTTACAAAATGCTGATTTGGCAAATGAAGTAAAAGATTATTTGTGGGCCTTAGAGGATAAGTTTTTACCAAACCATGCGCCAGATGAAGCGCTGGCCTCAGACACACCTATAGTTGTGGATTGGCAAGGGGGGCAGCTTCTTCATGATGAAGTGTTGGTTAACTTGCAACATCCGGCTCCGATTTTTTTTAGTCGATTCCGAAGATTAATTGAGATTGTTGGTGTTGATGAGCAAGACAAGGTGCAAGCGCGCTCACGTTATAAATTTTATCGCGACCGTGGTTATGAAATCAAAAGCTATGATGCTAATAGCAAAGAGATCTAGTTCATTTTTTGATTAATTGAGAGAGCAATGACATCTGAACAAGAAAGTATTCCAGTATTGACTCAAATATATGTTGGTTCAGAGCCTCCTGTTCTATCGCCTGCGTTCTTCGAATTTGCAATGGCACAACTTAAGCCGTTTTTGGATAAGGCCATTACCGAAGCTGCTATAGAGAATCAAAAAGAAACAATTAAAAACGAGATTCTTGATGAATTGCGCTCGCCCTTGGTTCAGCAGTTTAATGAAGAGACTGTTAACGCTTTAGAAATTACTAAGCAATCATTGATTCGCGATACTGGTGATTTTTTAGATAAAACGAAAGCTGATTTAACGACCGAAATTCCAAAAATGTATCAAGTACGTGCAGAAATATTTCAAGCAGAACTAATTGAAACTTATACAAAACTTCAAGAGCAATCCATTTTGCAATTGAGCACTCAATTTGAGCGATTAATGCCACAACTTGAGATTGCTATGGTTGAAAAGGTTAATGGGCGTTTATTGGACTTGCAAACATTAGCCATTGAAAAAATTACTGGTGGACTACAAGAGAAAATTACCGATTTCCATCAGAAAGCTATTGAAAAGATACACCATGACTTACTGCATGATTTACCAATGATTTATGAAAGTATAGTCGAGAAGGCGAATCAAGATTTAGCTGAGCAATTAAAACAATTGCAAGAAGAGGCGAGTCAAGTTCTTAGCCAAAAGATGTATGAGACATTGCCTAGCATTTATGAACTTGCTTCTGCACAAATTAAAACAGATTTGTTTACAGAAATGTCCCAGTTTGCTAAAGCAACTAAGTTTGATTTTGAGACGGCGTTAAAGGGTGAGGTGCCTGAACTTGAGCAATTATTAAAGGAAAGAATACATGAAGCTTTTGCGGGTGAGCTGCCTTTAATGCGGCAGGAAATTAGTACACAGGTAAATGAAGAAATCGAAGCGTTGATTAAATCTGTTCGCTTGGTCGTAGGGACTAATCAACAAGATCTTAACTAGTTTCTCCCAGTTTTTTTTCATACTCTTTTGAATTCATTAGATTTTTTATGTCATCAGGATTGATTGGTCTAAATTTAAAAATCCAAGTTTTATAAGGTGCATCATTGATTTGTTCAGGGTTTAGCTGCAATGTGTTATTAACTTCCGTAACAACGCCGTCTAATGGCGCATGTAAGTCTGAGCCTGTTTTGACTGATTCTACCAATCCACAAGGTTCCCCTGCAGTTACTGCTGCCCCAATCTTGGGCACTTGAACAAATACGATATCACCTAATAAATCTTGAGCGTAATCTGTGATCCCTGCTAGAAGCTCTTCAGTGTTTGAACTTTCTACCCAAAGATGTTCAGAGGAATACTGTAAATGGTTATCAATTTTCATTATTGATTGGCAGGATATACTTAAAAGTGCATTTTCTCATATACCGATAAAAATAAAAAAATTAAATTTTTATGAGAAAATAGCTTATAAACATTAGCTATGTTGATGACAAATCAACATTATTTAGTTAATATCGTTCGAAAGTTAATTGATAGAGGTCATTAAATGACATCAAAAGTAATCACGATTAGTATTGCACTTGCAATAACGTTGTCTTTTGGTTCCGCTGAGGCAGCACATAAAAAACATCATGTGCGAATGCATGCAACGATTGAAGCACAATCGCATACCGTTTTAAGCCCCCATAAGCATTCTGCTCTGATTAAAGGGAACATCCAGAAAGCAAGTTTTCAGTCAGATCGGTTTCCTGAAAAATATGTTAACTCTGGTGAGCCGCATCTTGCTTCAGCAAAAGCACTAGTGATCGATCAAACTACGGGTGAGATTCTTTTTGCAAAAAACATTAATACTCAAACGCCGATAGCATCAGTTACCAAACTAATGACGGCGATGGTGATGTTGGATGCACATCAGTCTATGGACGAGGTGCTCCAAGTGACAGAAGCTGATGTCGATATGCTTAAAGGTTCAAGTTCAAAGTTGCCTGTTGGCTCACAACTAACTCGTGCCGAGTTATTACATATGGCAATAATGTCTTCTGAAAATAGGGCTGCTTCAGCTTTAGGTAGAAACTACCCAGGTGGCACCCCTGCTTTTGTTGTTGCCATGAATGAAAAAGCTAGTGCTTTAGGAATGTCGAGTAGTTATTTTGTAGACCCAACAGGTTTACATAGTGAGAATATATCTACAGCTGCTGATTTATCGAAAATGGTTCGTGCAGCTTACAATTATCCTCAAATTAGACAAGTCAGCACTTCGGCCTCCCAGGAGTTTAATTTGCATGGTTATCGCAATCCTGTAAACTTTTCTAATACTAACTTGTTGGTGAGAAATAACAGTCAAAAGTGGGTAATAGGTCTTTCTAAAACCGGATACATTAGCGAGGCTGGACGATGCTTAGTTATGCAGGCGGAAATCTCTGGAAAGTCTGTAGTTATGGTGTTGCTGGACTCTATGGGGAAGTTTTCACGAATCGGGGACGCTGAACGAATTCGCAAATGGATGGAAGCCCGTAACTTCTCATCTCGTATCAGTTAATCATAGCTTGGATGTAAAAAGCGGCTTTAGTTAAGCCGCTTTTTTTATGCCTTAAAGAAATATACTTTTAGATGTTAGCTTTTTTGATTGCGGGTTTCTTTTTAGCCGCTGCCTTTTTTATAACAGGTTTTTTCGAGGTTGTTTTTTTGGCGGCAGGTTTCTTTTTAGCAGGCGCATCTTTAGCAGCTTTTGTAGCTAGTAATTCTAATGCCTCTTCCATCGTTAATGATTCAGGATCTTCGCTTTTAGCGATGGTTGCTCGTATTTTTCCATGTTGAACATAAGGCCCATAACGACCAGAGTAAATTGCGATTTGTCCATCTTCCGTTGGATGATTTCCTAGCTCGCGAATAGGTGCCGGACCTAAATTTGCTTGCGCAAGCAACTCTACTGCACGAGCTAAATCTATATCAAAAACGCTATCGGATTTAGGAATGGATTTGAATTTCGCGTCGTGATTCACGTAAGGACCAAACCGGCCAATATTCGAGATTACTTTTTTATTAGTTTCAGGGTGCAGTCCTAAATCACGTGGCAATGCAATTAATTGCTTGGCTATATCTAAATTAACATTTGAGAGAGGTATATCTTTAGGAATGCTTACGCGTTTTGGTTTTTTCTTACTATCTGCTTCTGGTAAGCCAAGTTGCAAATAAGGGCCATAAGGACCATTAAGCAATAAAATGTCTTTTCCTGAATCTGCATCAACACCAATAAGTGTAGGTTCGCTACTTATGGCGAGTTCGCCGCCAATACTGCGCTTATAGTCGCATTTGGGCGTGTCACTGTAACCAGTACAGCCAATAAAGCTTCCATAGCGACTTAATTGTTTAGAGAGAGGCTTGCCGCATTTTGGACACGCTTCATCTAACAATTCAGTACCCGGGCGGTCAACATCTTTTTTATCATCAATTTGTTTGTGTAAGCCCTCCCAGAACTCTTTCAGCAAGGGAATCCATTCTTTATCTCCATCTGCGACATTGTCTAGCTGGTTTTCAAGATTGGCTGTGAAGTCGTAATCAACATAGCGCGTGAAATGGTCGGTTAGAAATTTGTTTACTACGCGACCTACGTCAGTCGGCGTAAAGCGTTTCTTATCTAATAAAACGTATTCCCTATCTTGTAAAGTAGAAATGATGCTTGCGTACGTGGATGGACGGCCAATGCCATATTCTTCAAGAACTTTAACTAAGCTTGCTTCACCATAACGAGGAGGAGGTTCAGTAAAGTGCTGGTCCCCAAAAATCTTTTGTACTTCCAGCACTTCACCCGTTTCTAATACAGGTAATTTGGTTTCGTTTTCCTCTTCGGCATCATCAACCCCCTCCATGTAAACCGCAATAAATCCTGGAAAGATTAAGGTTTGACCTGAGGCTCGAAACAGGTTGGCATCACTACCGATGGATAAATCAACGCTCACAGCATCAAATTTTGCAGGTGTCATTTGGCATGCTAAAGTTCGCTTCCAAATCATTTCGTAAAGTTTGAATTGCTCAGGAGTTAAGATTTTTTCAACACTTGCTGGAGTGCGTGAAATATCGGTTGGCCGGATCGCTTCATGGGCTTCTTGCGCATTTTTTGATTTAGTTTTGTAGGCAATTGGTAGCTTTGGCAAATAATCTGCTGAAAACTGTTCCTTAATATAGCCACGAATTTGTGCAACCGCTTCAACCGCTAGACTAAACGAGTCGGTACGCATATAGGTAATTAAGCCTACCGCCCCCCCACCAATATCAATACCTTCATAAAGTTGCTGTGCAATGCGCATTGCTCGGTTGGTTGTAAAGCCTAGTTTACGAACTGCTTCTTGTTGTAAAGTTGATGTTGTGAAAGGGGCGGCTGGTGAACGACTACGTTGTTTTTTCTCAACACGGCTAACGGTCGTTTTGCCAGCGCTTTTGATTAAAAGTTCGCCAACGATATCTGCTTGCTGTGATTGATTGATGACTGTGAATTGTTCTACTTTTTTCCCATTAAGCTGAATTAACTTGGCATCAAAAATATGTTGATGTTTGCGTGACTCTAGATGGATTGTCCAATACTCTTGGCTGTTAAAAGCTTCAATTTCAAGCTCGCGCTCAACAATTAGTCTTAATGCGGGACTTTGGACGCGGCCTGCTGATAGACCACGACGGATTTTCTTCCACAGAAGTGGAGACAGGTTAAATCCGACTAAGTAATCAAGCGCTCGACGCGCTTGCTGTGCATTTACTAATGGCATCAAAATATCACGTGGCTGATCAATTGCATGTTGAACAGCGCTTTTTGTGATTTCGTGAAAAACCACACGCTTTATTAATTTATTCTTGAGGAGATTTTTGCTTTTTAGAATCTCGGCAATGTGCCATGAAATAGCTTCCCCTTCGCGGTCTGGATCGGTTGCGAGGTAGATAGCTTCAGCATCTTTAACTGCACGTGTAATTGCATCCACATGTTTTGAATTGCGTTCGATGATTTCATACTTCATTGCAAAATCGTGTTCAGTATCTACTGCGCCAGATTTTGGAATTAGGTCTCGAACATGGCCGTAAGAGGCGAGTACTTTAAACTCTTTGCCTAAATACTTTTCTAGAGTTTTGGCCTTAGAAGGTGATTCAACAATCAATAGTTTTGACATGAGGGCTTTACAAGAATATGGCTGGTTGGGTTGATGATAAGAGTAAAACCTTACCTAGACAAGGAGCGACGAGCAAGTTCTTACATAATTTTTGTGAAGTTGCTCAAAATCCGCTCTTTAATTTTGTTAAAGATTACGTATAAATTCGATGCGTGTGCCTTCGCGGACGCTTAAGCTAAGCGCACCTTCTGTTTTTTCATTTTCTACAATATCACCAAATAAAGGGTCTTCATCTTTTACTGAGGCCTGGGTGAGATTTTTAAAATCATATAAACGACCGTCTGCTAAGTGAGAGGGCTCAACGTTAGTAATGGCACGGAAAATATTATTTATTCGTCCTGGCTGTTCTAATTCCCAAGCGTGAAGCATCTCTTTTACTTTTTGACGTTGTAAGTTTTCTTGCGAGCCACATAAGTCGCAAGGAATAATAGGAAATTCCATTTGACGCGCATAAGCGGCAATATCTTTTTCAGAGCAATAAGCAAGCGGGCGTATTACAATATTTTGCCTGTCGTTCGTTGCAAGCTTTGGAGGCATGGCTTTCATTTTTGCTCCAAAGAATAAATTTAAAAATAAAGTCTCCACAATGTCATCGCGATGATGCCCTAGTGCTATTTTATTAGCACCTAATTCTTTGGCGGTGCGATAAATTACGCCACGACGTAATCGTGAGCATAAAGAACAGGTGGTTTTTCCCTCTGGAATTTTTTCTTTAACGATTGAATACGTATCCGCTTCTACAATTCGATAATCAACCCCTAGTTTTTCTAAATATGTAGGCAGGATGTCAGCAGGAAATCCTGGTTGCTTCTGGTCCAAGTTCATGGCTATGAGTTTAAAGTCAATTGGTGCTCGTTCTTGAAGTGCAAGAAGTAGCATTAGCATGGCATGGGAGTCCTTACCCCCGCTCATACATACCAAAACGGTATCGCCATTTTCAATCATATTGAAGTCGCCTATGGCTTTGCCTGTTGCGCTAATTAAACTATTGCGAAGGCGAATGAAAGTATTAGAGGCGTTGTTTGGTAAATGTTTAATCATGAGAAACAAACTACTTTTATAGGTTAAGAGAGCGGCCGCCATCAACAGCAATAATTTGGCCTGTGATGAATGGCGCATCTTGAATGAGAAATTTTACTGCTTTTGCGATGTCATTGGGCTCGCCGATGCGTTTTAATAGTGTTTGCGAAATGACGCGTTGGCGATAAAGCTCATCAAATTGTGGGTTGTCTTCTGGCCACATTACGGGGCCAGGTGCAACTGCGTTCACACGCACTTCGGGAGATAGTTCATGCGCTAAGGACTTAGTGAGAGTGACAAGTCCTGCCTTAGCAACGCTATAAACGATGTAACCTTTTTTAGGTCGCTCAACGTGCATGTCAGTAATATTAATAATGCAACCTTGTTGCTTGCGTAGTTCAATTGCTGCTGCTTGCGCTAGGAATAGCGGTGCTTTTAAATTTGAGCCCATTAGATCTTGCCATTGCTCATCTTTGATATCACCTATTTCGGTTGGGTAGTAACTGGACGCGTTGTTAATAAGAACGTCTAGTTGACCAAAGTGTTTAATCGTCTCTTGTACGATACTGGGTAACACCGATAAATTAAGTAAATCACCCTGAATAATGGCGACAGAGTTTGGACGTTGTAAGTTGAGTTCAGCTTGCAACGACCGAGCTTCATTGGCGGAGCTTCTGTAGTGAATCATTAGGCTTGCTCCATTTGCATGGAGCAAGCGGCAAATAGAGGCGCCTACGCGCTTGGCGCCGCCGGTTATTAAAACAATTTTCTTTGTTAAACTGGTTTCCACGTTTTTTCCTGATTTTTAGGTTCAAGCAATTATAATCTAGTCTTTATGAATACTTCATTTCCGCAACCTGAATCAGATGGTCTCGCACACAGTGCGTTACTGGTTTCATTCATTCAAACGCTTATCATAGAGAATGGCGGTTGGATTAACTTTGCTCAGTTTATGGATGCGGCCTTATATACCCCTGGCTTAGGTTATTACAGCGGGGGTGCAAAAAAGTTCGGTTTAAGTGGCGATTTTGTTACTGCTTCAGAAATTTCCCCACTTTTTGCACAGACGATTGCAAGGCAGGTTCATCAAGTGCTGGATGCGCTTCAAACAAAAAATAAACAATGCAATATTTTGGAGTTGGGTGCTGGCACAGGTCGTTTTGCTAAAGATTTGCTTCTTGAAATGGCAAGGCTTGAACATTTGCCAACACGTTACATGATTTTGGAAGTCAGCGCTTATTTACGTGAAGTTCAGAGAAATACACTGCAGGCTGAGTTGCCAAATACCATGATGGATCGGGTTGTTTGGTTGGATGCTTTACCTGAAAATTTTGATGGCTTGATCATTGCTAATGAAGTCTTGGATGCTTTGCCGGTGCATATTATTGAAAAATGTGTTGATGGATTTATGGAGATCGGAGTGGCTTCAACAGATGGGGTCTTGGCTTTGAAAGAAAAGCATGGGGACTCAGCTCTATTGAAAGATTTCGTTAAGCAGCTTAATTTGGAGGAAGGGTATACGACGGAAGTATGTTTGATGGCATCAGGTTTGGTTGATAGCCTAGCCAATATTTTGCGAACGGGTATGTTGTTGATAATTGATTATGGGTTTTCTCGCTCTGAGTATTATCATCCACAGCGTAATCAAGGTACTTTAATGTGCCATTATCGTCATCGCTCACATGGGGATCCTCTGATTTATTTAGGTTTGCAAGATATAACAGCACATGTTGATTTTACTAGGGTTGCTGAAGCCGGCGTGGATAGAGGGCTTCGGCTCGTAGGATTCCTCTCTCAAGCGCAATTTTTAATTAATGCTGGTATTGCTAATTTGCTGCAATCTATTCCAGCGAATGATTCGGTAAATTATTTACCACTTGCGGCTTCGGCCCAGAGATTATTATCTCCATCTGAAATGGGCGATTTATTTAAAGTGATTGCGTTTGAAAAGCATTTGGATTTGTCTTTTATTGGCTTTTCAAGCGGCGATAAATCGCATACTTTATAGCATCACGTATAATTGCTTGCCATGAATGAAAATACCCCAGAAGAATTAACGCACCGCCGAATTCGCAGTTATGTATTGCGTCAAGGCCGTTTAACTAAAGGTCAAGAAAAGGCTCTTGCTGACAACTGGCCTAAATTCGGTATTGATTACGTCCCCGAAGTGTTGGATTTGTCGAAAGCCTTTGGTCGTCAAGAAAGTTCTAAGGTTTTAGAAATTGGTTTTGGTATGGGGGAGACAACAGCAAGAATTTCTCAAAGTATGCCTGAGCGAGACTTTTTAGGAGTTGAAGTACACACGCCTGGCGTTGGCGGGCTATTGAAGTTAATTGGTGAGTTGTCAATTAGTAATGTGCGTATTATTCAGCATGATGCGGTGGATGTTTTGAATAATATGATTGCAGACGCCAGCTTGGATGGTATTCATATTTTCTTTCCCGATCCGTGGCATAAAAAACGCCACCATAAGCGCAGGTTAATTCAAAGCAACTTTGTGAGGTTATTGTGCTCCAAACTGAAGTCTGGAGGTTATTTACATGTGGCCACAGATTGGGAAGAGTATGCTGAATGGGTGCTGGAAATTTTAAAGCAAGAGCCTTTACTGAGCAACTCTTCGAAGGACTATGCAAGTAAGCCAGCTTATCGTCCGCTTACAAAGTTTGAAAACCGAGGAATTAAATTAGGCCATGGAGTCTGGGATTTGATTTTCATCAGAAACTAGAGGTGTGTTATTAAACCAGCCGTTAATAATCGTTTCCGCTTCCTCTACCCCTTGTTTTTTTAGACTTGAAAATAGCTGTATTGTGCAATTGCCCCAAGTGCTTTGCAGCTCTTTTTTTACTGTTTGCAGAGTTTGGCTGGCTGCATTTCGCGAAAGCTTGTCTGATTTTGTGAGTAAAACATGGATAGGTTTGTTGCTTGGTGAGAACCAGTCTAGCATTTGGCGGTCAAGTGGTGTAAGCGGGTGACGGCAATCCATCACTAAGACCAAGCCAAATAATGTGTTGCGATGGCTTAAATAATTGGAAAGTGTCATTTGCCAGTGAGCGCGCATCTCTGCAGGCACTTTTGCATAGCCATAACCAGGCAAATCTACCAAAAACTGGTCTTTTCCTAAGCTGAAAAAATTAATGAGTTGTGTGCGACCAGGTTGTTTGCTGACGTAAGCGAGGCGATTGTGATTTGCTAATGTATTGAGTGCGCTCGACTTTCCAGCATTAGAGCGTCCAGCGAATGCAACCTCTACGCCAACTGGTGGCGGCAAGTCACGCAAATGATGAGCGGAAATGTAGAACGTGGCATTTTGGAACAACGGCATAAGATAACCCCTTCAAGGCCGAAAATGCTACCACGATTAAGCGATTTTCGATAAAATGTTTTAATTGCTGTAAATCTATCAGTCGCAAGTTTTAAGGAAAAATAAGCATGAAAATTGGTAATGTATTAACAATTATTCTGATGTCTGTTGGGTTAGCTACAATTGCGCAGGCTGCGGGAAATGCGGTTGAAGGCGAAAAAATTGTGACTGGTGTATGTGCTGCTTGTCATGCCATTGATGGTAATAGTGTAATTACAACTAACCCCAAGCTTGCTCAGCAACATCCTGAGTATATTGCTAAGCAATTGGCAAATTTTAAAGCTGGTGAGCGCAAAAACTCAGTAATGTCCGCAATGGCAGCAAGTCTTTCATCGGAAGATATGGAAAATGTAGCTGCGTACTTTTCTGCTCAAAAAGCTAAAGTGGGTAGTGCGAAAACAAATGCTTCTGGATCATTAGGAGAAAAAATTTATCGTGGTGGTATCGCGAGTGTTGGTGTTCCAGCATGTGCCTCATGTCACGGCGCTTCTGGCGCTGGTATGCCTGTTCAGTTTCCTCGACTGTCAGGTCAGCACGCTGATTATGTGGTTGTCCAACTTAAAGCATTTCATGATGGTGAGCGTGCAAATGATGCAGCTAAAGTTATGCGCATGATTTCTGCAAAGCTTTCAGATGCTGAGATGGCAGCTGTCGCTGATTACATTCAAGGTTTACATTAAATTGTTTGGTAGCTAATGGCTGCTAAGTAAATTAAGGGTGGCGCTGCCACCCTTAATTTTTGCTTTCCACGATTTGCCAATTAGCTAACAAATTAGTTTATTAAAACTAAAATGGAAATGAAACATCGCTTTTTCGAGTATTAATTTTGTATGTTTTTCTATTATCAATCACACCAAATTTGCATTAAAATAGCTCAACACTTTTAATGCATAACATTATGTCCGACAACATCGTCGAAATTGATAATCTTTCGTTTGGCTTTAAGGGCCGATTGCTGCACAAAGGCATCAATATGGTCTTTCCTCGCGGAAAAGTTGTAGCCATTATGGGTGGGAGTGGAAGTGGCAAAACAACTTTACTTCGACTTATTGGGGGGCAGTTAAAACCAAATATTGGTGAAGTGCGTGTTGATGGTGAAGTGGTGCATAAACAAAGTATCGATGGTTTGTATCAATTGCGCCGAAAAATGGGGATGTTGTTTCAGTTTGGGGCTTTATTTACGGATTTATCCGTATTCGAAAATGTCGCTTTTCCAATCAGAGAACATACTAATTTGCCAGAATCTATGGTGCGTGATTTTGTGATGCTAAAGTTAAATGCTGTGGGTTTGCGTGGAGCACAAAGTTTGATGCCGACAGAACTCTCTGGGGGTATGGCTCGTCGTGTCGCCTTAGCCCGTGCTGTTGCACTTGATCCTCAAATTATTATGTATGATGAGCCATTTGCTGGGCTTGATCCCATATCAATGGGCGTTGTTTGTAATTTAATTCGAAGTTTGAACGACGCCTTAGGGGCAACCACAATTGTGGTTACCCACGACGTTCATGAGACTTTTAGCTTTGTGGATTATGTTTATTTTGTTTCTGGCGGCGTTGTCGTTGCCGAGGGAACCCCGGATGAATTGCGTAAGTCTGATATGCCATTTGTGCACCAGTTCGTTCATGGTGAAGCAGATGGCCCAGTGCCTTTCCATTATCCTGCACCAGACTATAAAAAAGAAATGTTAAGAGGTCATGATGCTTAAAGGATTGCCAAAGGCGCTCGCTGGTTTAGGTAATCGCACGATTGAAGGTATTTGGCGAATTGGTGCTGGCGCTCGTTTGTTTTTCTATATTTGGTTTTATCTTTTAGAAAGCTTTAAGCGACCTCGATTGATTGTAAGAGAGATTTACGCGACAGGTGTTCTGTCATTATTGATTATTGTTGTCTCAGCTTTCTTTGTTGGAATGGTTCTGGGCTTACAGGGCTACAATACTCTGCAAAAATATGGCTCATCTGAAGCAATTGGTGTGCTGGTTGCGTTATCTTTAGTTCGTGAATTAGGCCCAGTGGTGACTGCTTTATTGTTTGCTGGTCGTGCTGGCACGGCAATCACTGCAGAAATTGGGCTGATGAAGGCCACAGAGCAGTTGTCGGCAATGGAAATGATGGCAGTTAGTCCTGTTGCGCGCGTGATTGCACCGAGATTCTGGGCTGGTTTCATTTCTATGCCAATTTTAGCAGCGCTATTTTCTATGGTTGGCGTTTTGGGTGGTTATTTTGTAGCTGTACCTATTATTGGCGTTGATGCCGGTGCTTTTTGGTCTCAAATGCAAGCTAGTGTTGATTTTCGAGATGATATTGTTAACGGCATTATCAAAAGCTTAGTTTTTGGTGTTGTTTGTACATTGATTGCATTGTTTGAAGGTTATGATGCGCCACCAACGGCTGAAGGCGTAAGTCGTGCGACAACAAGAACAGTGGTGAACTCTTCTTTGGCGGTATTGGGTTTAGACTTTATTTTGACAGCGTTCATGATTGGCGCTTAGTTCTAAAATATATTGAAACGGTTTTAAATTGGAGGTGGCATGGAACGCACAACAATAGATTTATGGGTCGGAGTTTTTGTCGCATTAGGCCTTGCTGCAATATTTGGGTTGGCCCTTAAGGTTGGTAATCTTACGTCGAGCAATATTGGCGAGACTTATACAGTTACTGCCGCTTTTGAAAATATTGGCGGATTAAAACCACATGCTCCAGTAAAAAGCGCAGGAGTTGTAATTGGTCGTGTTGATGGCATCGTCTTTGATAGTAAAGACTATGAGGCCAAAGTCACAATTAAATTGGATAAGCGCTATAAATTCCCAACGGACACCTTTGCTAATATTTACACGGCAGGGTTACTTGGTGAGCAATATATTGGGTTGGAGGCTGGTGGGGAGGATGCGCAACTTAAAAATGGCGACAAAATTTCGCATACTCAAGATGCCGTAGTGCTTGAAAAATTGATTAGTCAATTCTTATATAGTAAGGCTTCAGATAATAAACCATCTGACTCAACAAAGGCGGCAGAATAAATGAAATACATAATTAGTCTTTTTCTGGGTTTGATGATGTTTGCTTGTTCAGCATTTGCTCAAGCACCTGTGCCTGCCGATGTGTTTGTAAAATCAGTTGCGGATGATGTGTTGGCAATCGTTAAAAAAGATAAGGATATTCAAAACGGAGATCAAGAAAAGATTTTTGCATTGGCCGAAGATAAAATAGTACCTAATTTTAATTTTGACCATGTTTGTCGTTTGGTCTTAGGTAAAAATTATAGTAAGGCGTCTAAAGATCAGCAAGAAGCTTTCGAGCGTGAGTTCCGTAGCTTGTTAATTAGAACTTATGCCTCAGCACTTTCAAAGTATCGTAATCAAACCATTGAATACAAACCGCTTAAGGATGCTGCAGATGAAAAACAAGTCACTGTAAAGACACAAATTTTGCAGCCTGGTGGTCAGCCACTTGCTGTTGATTACAGTTTAGAGCAGGTTTCAGATGTATGGAAAGTTTATGACATTACTATTGAAGGTGTAAGTTTAGTAACGAATTACCGAAGTCAGTTTAGCAACGAGGTTCGTCAAGGTGGTATGGATGGCTTGATTCAAAAGTTAGCCGATAAAAATAAAAGTAATGCGGCGAGTAAAAAATAATTCATCTACAGAATATTGATTGAGAGTTTAATTGGCACAGCTTAAAAAAGTCGATGATCGTTGGGTAGTTAGTGGTGATCTCACCATAGAGCACGCCCAAAAGCTTTTGATTGAAATCGATGATTTGCCAATGGGGAATTCTTTGGTGATTGATTTATCGCAAGTAACACAGGTTGACACAGCAACCATTAGTTTGATGTTTGAGTGGTTGCGTAAAGCGCAAGTTAAAAAATGTGATTTACGTTTTTCTAATTTTTCTAAAAATCTATTAAGTTTGATTACGCTATACGGCGTGGTCGATTTAATTCCACAAGCGGCACATTAAAATCGACTGGGCAAATTCTAGCCCTAGGAAACTATGACTCCCGCAATAAAGATTCAACAAGTACATAAGCAGTTTGGTGCATTACATGCATTACAAGGCGTAGATTTAACCATTGAGCAAGGAGAATTTTTTGCTTTATTGGGTCCTAATGGTGCAGGAAAATCCACTTTGATTAACTTGTTAGCCGGATTGACGCGACCGACAAGTGGCAATTTATCGGTGATGGGTTATGACGTCACTGAGCAGTATCGTCAAGCTCGTCACGCATTAGGTGTTGTGCCTCAAGAGTTAGTGTTTGACCCATTTTTTAATGTTCGAGAGATGTTACGTTTTCAAGCTGGCTACTTTGGCAAAGGTCCTGAAAATGACGCTTGGATAGATGAAGTAATTGAGTCTTTGGGCTTAACAGATAAGGCCGGCACTAATATGCGTCGTTTATCTGGAGGGATGAAGCGACGTGCACTTATTGCTCAAGCCTTGGTCCATAAGCCGCCTGTCATTGTTCTTGATGAGCCTACATCTGGGGTTGATGTTGAGCTGCGCTATATGTTGTGGGAATTTATTAAGCGATTAAATCGCGAAGGCCACACAATTATCCTTACAACACATTACTTAGAAGAAGCTGAAAGTTTATGTTCACGCGTTGCGCTTCTTAAGCAAGGCGAGTTGATTGCGTTGGATAGTACAAAGAATCTGTTGGCAACTATTTCTGGTAAGAAGCTCCGACTGAAATTGTCTGGTGCTTTGCCAGTCTCTTTAAGAGACATGATTCGCCATCAAGAAAATCAGGAATACACCCTATCTTTGAATGCGGTCAATCAAGTAGAGTACGTGTTAGCTGAGTTGCGAAATGCGAATACTGTTGTGGAAGATATGCAATTAATAGAGCCTGATCTTGAGGATGTATTTGTTGATTTGATGGGCCGGCCATGAATCTAATTAATCAACGTATACGTGGTCCATGGACTTTATTTAAAAAAGAAATTTTGCGGTTTTGGAGAGTGAGCTTCCAAACAGTAGCGGCCCCGGTGATGACTGCACTTCTGTACTTATTAATTTTCTCGCACGTACTTGGCGGACGCGTTGAAGTTTACCCTGGCGTTCCTTATACAGCGTTTCTGATTCCTGGTTTGATTATGATGTCGGTTTTGCAAAATGCATTTGCTAATAGTTCTTCTAGCCTTATTCAATCGAAGGTGATGGGCAATATCATTTTTGTATTACTAACGCCCTTAAGTTATTTGGAGTTTTTCTTAGCATTTCTTGCTGCGTCTATCATAAGGGGTTTATGCGTGGGATTAAGTATTTACTTAGTCGCAATTTGTTTTATTGACTTACCATTGACACATCCGTTATTTATTTTGGCATTTGCTTTCTTCGGAAGCGGTATGTTGGGGGCATTCGGTATTATCGCTGGATTATGGGCTGAAAAATTTGATCAAATGGCGGCGTTTCAAAACTTTGTCATCATGCCATTGTCATTTCTATCAGGTGTGTTTTATTCGATACATTCATTGCCGCCATTTTGGCAAAAAGTCTCACATTTAAATCCATTTTTTTACATGATTGATGGTTTTAGGTATGGTTTTTTTGGCCAAGGCGACATATCAGCTTGGTTTAGTTTAAGTGTTGTGGTGGGAAGCTTTGTTGTCCTATCATTCTTAACAATAGGCATGTTAAAAGCAGGATATAAATTACGAGGCTAGGAATGTTAACTGCAAATGAATTAAAAACATATATTACCAATGGAATAGTTTGTGAGCATATTGAGGTCCTTGGTGATGATGGGCAGCACTTTGAGGCGGTAATTGTCAGTTCTATCTTTATTGGTAAGAACATGGTTCAACAGCACCAACTAGTTTATAAGGCGTTGGGCGATAGAATGCGTACAGAAATACATGCACTATCGATGAGAACATTTACCCCAGAAGCCTGGCAAGCGAACGGCAAGCGTGTATAAAAAAGAATTTTTCTTAGGAGTTTTAGCATGGATGTTCAAGCAGCAATAGAAAGTCAGATTAAAAATAATCCAGTGGTACTTTATATGAAGGGCAGCCCCAAGTTCCCACAATGCGGTTTTTCGGGATTGGCGGTCCAAATTTTACAGGCTTGCGGTGTTCAGAATTTAGTGGCGGTTGATGTTTTGGCAGATCCAGAAATTCGAGACGGCATTAAAGTATATGCAAACTGGCCAACTATTCCACAACTTTACATTAAAGGCGAATTCATTGGTGGTGCAGATATTATTCGCAACATGTATGAGCAAGGTGAATTGCAAAAATTATTAGCTGAAGTGCCAGCTTAATTGGATAAGCTCCTTATTCAGGGTGGTGTTCGTCTAAATGGCGAAATAACCGTTTCAGGTGCTAAGAATGCAGCTTTGCCAATCCTATGCGCAGCATTATTAGCTGAAGATGTTTTGAAACTATCAAGCGTTCCTAACCTTAAAGATGTTGGAACAACCATTAATTTGCTTGAGCACATGGGGGTGAAGGTGTCACGTAAGGCTGACAAAGTTGATTTGGATGCCTCAGAGATACAAATATTAGAAGCACCTTATGAAATGGTTAAAACTATGCGGGCCTCTATTTTGGTCCTTGGTCCGTTACTAGCTCGTTTTGGTAAAGCCAGAGTTTCATTGCCCGGAGGTTGTGCAATTGGTTCTCGTCCTGTTGATTTGCACATCAAAGGTTTGCAAGCGATGGGGGCCGAAATTCATATTGAGCACGGGTACATAGAAGCTAGCACAGCACATTTACCAAATAAGCGATTACAAGGTGCTCGATATTATATGGATTTAGTGACTGTTACCGGAACCGAGAATTTAATGATGGCTGCGGTATTAGCTAATGGAACTACTGTATTAGAAAATGCAGCTAAAGAACCAGAAGTTGTAGATATGGCAGAGTGCTTGATGAAAATGGGCGCTAAGATCAAAGGTGCAGGCACTGATGTTATTACGATTGAAGGTGTTGATAAGTTGCACGGTGCAGCTCATGAGGTAGTATGCGATAGAATTGAAGCGGGTACATATATGGTTGCTGCGGCAATGACGGGAGGGTTAGTTAAACTTCTTAATGTAAAAGAAAACTTACTTGATGCAGTGATTGAAAAACTTCGTGAGGCGGGTGCAGAAGTTATTTGTGATCAAAATACAATTACAGTAAAAAGTGATGGAAAGCTAAAGGCAGTCAATATCCGTACTGCACCGCATCCTGCTTTCCCAACAGACATGCAAGCACAATTTATGGCGCTTAATACAATTGCTAAAGGTGTTTCAAAGGTCACGGAAACTATTTTTGAGAATCGTTTCATGCATGTTCAGGAAATGCAACGTTTAGGCGCAAATATTGATATTGATGGCAATACAGCTTTGGTTAGAGGCGTTGCTCAGTTAGAAGGTGCTACAGTGATGGCTACCGATTTACGCGCTTCGGCTAGCCTTGTTTTGGCTGGTTTAGTTGCAAAGGGCCAAACTGTTATTGAACGCATCTACCATCTAGATCGGGGTTATGAAAACCTTGAGGAGAAATTGAATGCACTTGGCGCAAATGTGAAGCGGATTTCTTAATTACTATAAATTGATGACACTATGATTACCATCGCACTTTCAAAAGGCAGAATATTCCAAGAGACTTCACCATTGTTGGCGGCGGCGGGAATTCATGCTCTTGAAGATCCAGAGGCTTCACGTAAATTAATCCTACAAACTAACCGCGACGATGTGCGTTTGATTATCGTGCGCGCTTCAGATGTTCCAACATATGTGCAATATGGTGCTGCAGACTTGGGTATAGCTGGCAAAGATGTACTGGATGAACATGGTGGTGAAGGGCTATACCAGCCGATTGATCTAAAAATTGCTAAGTGCAAAATGATGGTCGCAGTTCGAGAAGACTTTGATTATTTGGCATCTATTCGAAGTGGCGCACGACTTAAGGTTGTCACAAAGTATGTAAAAACAGCCCGTGAGCACTTTGCTGCCAAGGGCATGCATGTGGATTTGATTAAGCTTTATGGATCGATGGAGTTAGGTCCTTTGGTTGGTTTGGCTGACGTGATTGTCGATTTGGTTAGTACAGGTAGCACCTTGCGTGCAAATAATCTTAAAGCCGTTGAAGAAGTCGGTGAAATAAGTTCACGTTTGATCGTTAATCAGGCTTCATATAAGTTGAATCGCGCTAAATTACAGCCAATGATGGATGCCTTTATTAGTGCAATAAATAGAGATTGAAAATAGGTTCAAGATATTATGACTTCAGAAATTAAAGTAAGACGCTTTTCTAGTATAGATAGTGATTTTCAAATCAAGTTAAAGACTTTGTTGGCATTTGAGACGGCTCAAGATGATAGCGTCGATGAGGTTGTTGCAAGCATTCTTAAAGATGTAAAAAGCCGTGGCGATGCTGCTGTGCTGGATTACACCAATCGGTTTGACAAAACAACTGCCAGTACATTATCTCAATTGGAAATTTCTCAGTCTGAACTTGTCGCCGCGTTAAATGGATTGCCCGCTCAGCAAAGGGATGCTTTGCAATCTGCTGCTGAACGAGTTCGTAATTACCACGAAAAACAATTGATGACTTCATGGCAATACACTGAAGCAGACGGTACGATTTTAGGTCAACAAGTTACGTCCTTAGATCGAGTTGGTCTTTACGTGCCAGGTGGAAAAGCGGCGTATCCATCATCAGTATTGATGAATGCAATTCCAGCTAAAGTGGCAGGGGTGCAGGAACTTATTATGGTGGTGCCAACGCCAAATGGGGAGAAGAATCAATTGGTGTTAGCTGCGGCTGCGATTTCAGGGGTAGATCGAGTGTTTTGTATTGGGGGTGCGCAAGCCATTGGTGCTATGGCTTATGGAACTCAAACAGTTCCTCAAGTTGATAAAATCGTCGGCCCTGGTAATGCTTATGTTGCAGCTGCAAAACGTCGGGTATTTGGCGTTGTTGGTATCGATATGGTTGCTGGGCCTTCTGAAATATTGGTTATTTGCGATGGGAAAACCAATCCGGATTGGGTGGCCATGGACTTGTTTAGTCAGGCAGAACATGATGAGTTGGCTCAAGCTATATTACTAAGCCCAGACGCGGCATTTTTAGATAAAGTCTACCAAAGTATTCAGAAACTTCTTAAGACGATGCCACGAAAAGACATTATCTCAACCTCATTAATTGATCGTGGGGCCTTAATTCATGTCCGTGATTTGGAAGAAGCTGCTGAAATTAGTAATTACATCGCACCTGAGCATCTAGAGCTGTCATTAGATGAACCGCTTATTTTTAGCAAAAAGATTAAACACGCCGGGGCCATCTTCATGGGACGTGATACTTGTGAGGCGCTTGGAGATTATTGTGCTGGCCCAAATCATGTACTCCCAACATCAAGAACGGCAAGATTTTCTTCTCCACTAGGTGTTTATGATTTCCAAAAGCGATCAAGCTTGATTTATGTTTCATCTGAGGGCGCACAGACTTTAGGCAAGGTAGCATCAACTTTGGCTTATGGAGAAGGCTTGCAAGCCCATGCTCAATCGGCGGAGTATAGACTGAAAAAATGAGTAGGTACTGGAGCAAGCTTGTTAAATCTCTTACGCCTTATGTACCTGGCGAGCAGCCTAAAATTAACGATCTAATTAAACTAAATACCAATGAGAATCCTTACGGGCCGAGTCCAAAGGTGATTGCTGCATTGCAAAAAGAAGCAGCTGATACTTTGCGACTTTACCCAGACCCTAATTCTGATTTGCTCAAACAAGCTATTGGGGATCTCTATGGCTTGAATATTAATCAGGTTTTTGTAGGTAACGGATCTGATGAGGTGCTGGCACATATATTTAATGCATTACTCAAGCACGATTTGCCTATTTTGTTTCCGGATATCACCTATAGTTTTTATCCAGTGTATTGCGGGCTATATGAAATTGAGTTTGAAACAGTTCCGCTCACTGCTTCATTTGAAATTAAAGTTGAAGATTATTTTAGGGAAAATGGCGGGGTTATATTTCCTAATCCTAATGCGCCAACAGGTTGCTTATTAACCTTGAAAGAGATTGAACGTTTACTTCAACATAATTTAAATTCTGTCGTTGTGATTGATGAGGCATATATTGATTTTGGCGGTAAATCAGCAGTGAATCTGGTGAAACTTTATCCAAACTTATTGGTGACGCATACTTTATCAAAAGGGCGCTCACTTGCCGGTTTGCGTGTTGGATATGCGGTTGGCCACCCTGATTTAATTGATGCTTTGCATCGAGTAAAGGACAGTTTTAACTCTTATCCCCTTGACCGCTTTGCTCAAGCTGGTGCTATAGCAGCAATAAAAGACCAAGCATATTTTGAAAAAAATTGTGATCAAGTAATAAAGACTAGAGAGCTATTGGTTACCTCTCTAGAAAAAATGGGTTTTGAAGTCTTGCCTTCGGGTGCAAATTTTATATTCGCGACTCATTCGGAATATGATGCAGAATCTTTGGCTGAAAGTTTGAGGGAGTATAAAATTATTATTAGACATTTTAAGAAGCCATCAAGAATTGCTCAATATTTACGCATTACGGTTGGTACAAATGAAGAATGTCATTCTTTAATAAATGTTTTGAGTAGCATTCTTTAAAATGCAAAGAACTTTGACCAAAGTGAGAAAACGTTATATAAAGTTACTTTTGGTAAATGGTTACTTAATTCACCATTAACTATATAAAAAAATGTATCATATACCGTGCAGTTAAATTGTAAACGTGTAATTAAGTGGAGGAAGTAACATGGCATTAACACAAATGGCTTTAGATTCATTAGATTTTGACGCAACAGTAGCATTGGCTACAAAAGTTGCTCCACACGTTGATATTCTTGAAATTGGTACACCATGCATCAAGCACAATGGTATCAAATTGCTTGAAACTCTTCGCGCTAAATTCCCAAAAAACAAGATCTTAGTAGATTTGAAAACAATGGATGCTGGCTTCTACGAAGCGGAACCATTCTACAAAGCTGGTGCAGATATTTGTACAGTTTTGGGTACAGCTGATATCGGTACTATCAAAGGTGTAATCGATGTTGCTAACAAATACGGCAAAAAAGCTCAAGTTGACTTGATCAACGTTGCTGATAAAAAAGCGCGTACACAAGAAGTTGCTAAATTAGGCGCACACATCATTGGCGTTCACACTGGTCTTGACCAACAAGCTGCTGGCCAAACACCTTTCGTTGATTTGGCAATGGTTGCTAGTTTGAATCTTGGTTTAGATATTTCTGTTGCTGGTGGTGTTAAAGCTGCTACTGCAGCACAAGTACGTGATGCTGGCGCAACTATCATCGTTGCTGGCGCTGCTATTTACGGTGCTGCTGATCCTGCTGCTTCTGCTGCAGAAATTACAGCAATTGCTCACGGTGGCAAATCAGGTGGCTTGTTTGGATGGTTGAAAGGCTTGTTTAGCTAATTAAACTTGGCTAGATAAAAGGTACTAAAAGACCATAATAGACCGCCGCAAAACAAAGTAATATGTTTTGCGGCGGTTTTTGTTTGTAATTTAAGAAAGAAAATATAATCTCATGCGTAAAGCAGAAGTTAGCCGAAATACACTAGAAACCCAAATTATTGCTTCCATCAATCTCGATGGATCTGGGACCTCACAACTGGTGACTGGCCTGGCTTTTCTTGATCACATGATAGACCAGATTGCTAGACACGGCATGATGGATATTGCGATTGAAGCAAAAGGTGATTTGCACATTGATGCACATCATACTGTGGAAGATATTGGTATTACCTTAGGCCAAGCTTTTGCGAAAGCGGTTGGGGATAAAAAGGGTTTGCGCCGCTATGGCCATTCATATGTGCCTTTAGATGAAGCGCTGTCTCGCGTGGTACTCGATTTGTCAGGTCGTCCAGGGTTAGAATTTGGGGTTGAATTCAAGCGTGCACGAATCGGTGATTTTGATGTGGATTTGATCCATGAATTTTTCCAAGGGTTTGTAAATCATGCTTTGGTGAGCTTGCATATTGATAATTTGCGTGGTGATAATGCACATCATCAAGCTGAGACAATCTTTAAGGCATTTGGGCGCGCTTTACGTATGGCAGCCGAGTTCGATACCCGTATGGCAGGCATTATGCCTTCTACAAAGGGGACCTTATAAGTCTGAGTTTTATTAGTCCAGGCTTCATTATCCGGATGTTTGGAATTGATAGTTTAATGGCAAGATTTTCAGATAAACATAATGATTGATATCGCGGTTGTAGATTACGGCATGGGCAATTTACGCTCAGTTTCAAAAGCTTTGGAGCACGTTGCCCCCAATAAAAAAGTTGTGGTGACCAGTGATCCACAGCATATTCTAGATGCAAAACGGGTTGTTTTTCCTGGTCAAGGCGCAATGCCAGACTGTATGAGAGAACTTGAATCTCTTGGGCTCCGGAATGCCATTGTAAAATCTGCCGCATCAAAACCATTTCTCGGCATTTGTATTGGCTTACAACTTCTGTTTGAACACTCAGAAGAAGGTGACGCTAATGGATTAGGGATCCTATCTGGCAATGTTAATCGTTTTGCAGCAGAGGCAATGCATGACGTTGAAGGAAATAAGCTCAAAGTACCTCATATGGGTTGGAACCAGCTATACCAAAAACAAGCACACCCGATTTGGAAGGATATCCCAGATGGAGAGCGTTTCTATTATGTGCATAGTTATTATGTTAAGCCCGATGATGCGACTTTAGTCGCTGGCGTTACAGAATATCCAGTTCAATTTGCTGGGGCGATTGCTTATAAAAATATTTTTGCAGTTCAGTTTCACCCAGAGAAAAGTCAGCACGCTGGATTGCAGTTGTTATCCAACTTCGTTCGGTGGGATGGCAAGTATTAATTCATTTATCAATTTAGTTTATAAAATAACCTTTATATTATGTTAATTATCCCTGCTATCGATTTAAAAGACGGACACTGTGTTCGTTTAAAACAAGGCTTGATGGAAGATGCAACAGTCTTTTCTGAAGACCCTGGCGCTATGGCCCGGCATTGGGTAGATCAAGGTGGTAAACGGTTACACCTTGTAGATTTGAATGGCGCCTTTGCTGGCAAGCCTTTAAATGAAGCTGCTATTAAGGCGATTGTTGAAGAGTGCCGAGGTGAGATTCCAATTCAATTAGGCGGTGGGATTCGTGATTTAGAAACTATTGAGCGCTATCTCGACAATGGAATTGATTATGTGATTATTGGGACTGCTGCTGTTAAAAATCCTGGGTTCTTGCACGAGGCTTGTTATGCCTTTCCTGGTCAAATTATGGTGGGCTTAGATGCAAAAGACGGCAAAGTCGCTGTCGATGGCTGGTCTAAGTTGACTGGTCATGACGTGATTGATTTAGCTAAAAAGTTTGAGGATTACGGAGTTGAATCGATTGTTTATACAGATATTGGCCGTGACGGTATGTTAAGCGGCGTGAACATTGAGGCTACGGTGGCATTAGCACAAGCTTTAACTATTCCTGTTATTGCAAGTGGAGGAATTACAGACTTAGATGACGTTCGTAAACTTTGTGCTGTTGAGAGCGAAGGCATCATAGGCGCTATTACAGGTCGTGCAATTTATGAAGGTACTTTGAACTTTGAAGAGGCCCAAGCACTTGCAAACGAGTTAAACGGTTAATGTTAGCTAAGCGCATTATTCCTTGCCTTGATGTGACAGATGGTCGTGTTGTAAAAGGGGTTAATTTTCTGGAGTTGAGGGATGCGGGCGACCCTGTTGAAATTGCACGCCGCTATGATGAGCAGGGGGCTGATGAATTAACTTTTCTAGATATTACAGCCAGTTCTGACAATAGAGGTTTAATTCTGCATATCATTGAAGAAGTAGCTTCGCAGGTTTTTATTCCATTGACAGTCGGCGGTGGCGTTCGTCAAGTCGAAGATGTTCGTCGTTTGCTTAACGCTGGAGCAGATAAGGTTAGTATTAACACCTCAGCAGTTGTTAATCCAGATTTAGTTGCAGAGGCTGCAGGCCGATACGGCTCTCAATGTATTGTAGTAGCTATCGATGCAAAGCAAGTTGGATTGGACTCAATGGGTCAGCCAAAATGGGAGGTGTTTACTCACGGCGGGCGAAAAGAAACGGGCTTAGATGCTGTTGAATGGGCGCGCAAAATGGTCGGGTTAGGGGCAGGGGAGCTACTTGTGACTAGCATGGATAGAGATGGAACCAAGGTAGGGTTTAATCTTGAGCTGAATAAAGCAATAAGCGACGCGGTTGATGTCCCAATTATTGCATCTGGAGGCGTTGGTAATTTACAGCATTTAGTTGATGGCGTTAAATTAGGTGGTGCAGATGCGGTGTTAGCAGCAACTATTTTTCACTATGGTGAATATACCGTAAAACAGGCTAAAGAGTATATGCGCGACCAGGGTATTGAGGTTCGGCTTTGAGCTGGCTAGATCAAATAAGCTGGAATGAAGGCCTGGTGCCAGTCATTGCGCAAGAACTAGGTACAAATGATGTACTGATGTTTGCTTTTATGAACCGCGAAGCTTTAACGCTCACGGTTGAAACTGGCTATGCAGTGTATTGGTCTCGGTCGCGAGGCAAGCTCTGGTTCAAAGGGGAAGAGTCGGGACACAAGCAAAAAGTACATGAGCTTCGTTTAGATTGTGATGCTGACGTTATTTTAATAACGGTTGAGCAGATTGGGGGCATTGCCTGTCATACTGGACGACATGACTGCTTTTTCCAAAAACTAGAAAATGGAAAATGGAAAACAGATAAGCCTGTGATCAAAAATCCAGAGGAAATTTACAAACATGAATGACATTATTCAGCGCTTGACTGAATTGCTGGAAGCAAGAAAAGATGCAGATCCGCAAGCATCGTATGTTGCAAAACTTTACAGCAAAGGAATGAATGGCATTCTTAAAAAAGTGGGAGAAGAAGCAGCTGAAACTATTATTGCTGCTAAGGATGGCAGTAAAGAAGATTTGATTTATGAAACAGCTGATTTGTGGTTTCATACAATGATCATGCTTGCACAGGCCGGCTTAAGCGCGCAGGATGTTTTAGATGAGCTGGCACGTCGAGAAGGCTTATCTGGCCTCGTCGAAAAAGCATCTCGAACTAAAGATTAGAGATTAGAGATGAGCGCAGGTTGTATTTTTTGCAGAATTATTAAAGGAGAAATTCCTTCAAAGAATATTTTTGAAGATGATGATGTATTAGTTTTTCATGACATTCATCCAATTGCGCCAGTACATTTTTTAATTGTTCCAAAATTACATATTGAGAGTCTTGCTTCAGCCAAGCATTCTGATCAAGTTTTATTAGGTAAGATGTTATTGCTAGCGCCTAAGCTGGCCACTGAACTAGGCTTAGAGGGCTTTCGAACAATGATCAATACTGGCCGAGAGGGTGGGCAAGATGTGTTTCATATTCATATTCATGTGTTTGGCGGCGGCGCGAATTTGCCGAAAACTTAGGGGAATAAAATGGGTTCATTTAGCATTTTGCATTGGTTAATTGTTTTGGTTATTGTGGTTCTAGTTTTTGGTACTAAAAAGCTTCGTAATGTTGGCAGTGATTTGGGTGGTGCGATTAAAAGTTTCAAAGATGCGATGAAGGAAGAAAAAAAGTCTGAAGAGGAACGTAAGGTAGAAACCATAGATGCTGAAGTAATTGATAAAACGAAACACTAATTTTTATTTATGTTTGATGTAGGATTTTCAGAGCTTGTTCTCATTGCCGTTGTTGCATTAATTGTCATTGGGCCCGAGAGATTGCCTAAAGTTGCAAGAACTATTGGTGCAATCGTTGGACGAATGCAAAGTTATATTGCAAAGGTTAAATTAGAAGTTGAGCGTGAAATGCAATTCGAAGACCTCAAAAAATTGCAACAAGAAATACAATCCCAATCTACACAAGTCCAAAATTCTATTCTTCCCCCAAGCCCTCAAATGCCGGTGTCTCAATCGGATATTAAATTAGAAGAGCCTGCCCCTTTAAAGAAATCTAAGCTGAAATGAGTGTTACAGAGACTTTTATTTCGCATCTGATTGAGTTACGTAACCGCCTGCTTAAAATTGTGATTGGTTTGGTCGTTTGTATAATTAGTTTTTTACCATTTTCTAATAAACTCTATACTTGGTTAGCACAGCCTTTATTAAGTCATATGCCTGCAGGCAATCATATGATTGCTACAGCTGTAACCACGCCTTTTTTAGTTCCAATGAAAGTTTCTACTTTATTAGCAATTGTGGTTTCTTTGCCTTATACCCTTTATCAGGCTTGGGCTTTTGTAGCGCCAGGTCTTTATTTGCATGAGCGTCGTTTTATTGGGCCATTAATTGTTTCCAGTACATTATTGTTTCTTGCTGGAATGGCTTTTGCCTATTTTGCAGTTTTTCCAGTTTTATTTGGTTTTATTACAGCATCAGCACCGCAAGGTGTGGCTGTAATGACAGATATTGGGAGTTATTTGGACTTTGTGACAACAATGTTTGTTTCATTTGGTTTGGCTTTTGAAGTGCCAATTGCAGTAGTGATTTTGGTGAAATTTAATATAGTGAAGGTCGAGGCTTTAAAAGAAGCTCGACCTTACGTTATTGTTGGCGCCTTTATTGTTGGCGCAATTCTTACTCCCCCAGATGTAATTTCCCAAGTCATGCTGGCGGTGCCTTTGTGGTTTTTGTATGAGGCAGGTGTATTTGTCGCAAAATTTTTGGTACCAAAAACTCTAGTAAGCGATTAATTCGAAATTTTTTTAGTTTAAATTAGCTTCAAATTTTGGTCTACGCCCTATCATTACGGCAAAATTAAATTCCTTCTGATTACGAGCAATTTTTAATATTGCCTGTTTGTTGGGCTTTAATTCAGAAATCAATGCCAACATGCTATTGCTATCGATTACTTGAAGTCCATTAATCTCTAACAAAATATCCCCTGCTCTAAGTCCGGCTTGCTCGGCGGGGCTATTTTTGATGATGCCAGCAATTAATGAGCCTTGAGTATTTTTGAGTTTGAAGGAGTCGGCAAGTTCTGTTGTAATATCTTGTGCTTCTATCCCTATCCAACCTCGCGTCACGCTACCTTGACGAATAATTTGCTCCATGACTTGTTTGGCAATACTCACTGGTATAGCAAAGCCTATTCCCATTGATCCGCCGTTTCGTGAGTATATGGCGCTGTTAATACCGACCAAGTTACCTTCAGCATCGATTAGCGCGCCACCTGAATTGCCAGGGTTAATTGAAGCATCAGTTTGAATGAAATTTTCAAAAGTGCTAATACCGAGATGATTTCTTCCTAATGCACTAATAATACCTTGGGTAACAGTTTGCCCGACACCAAAAGGATTTCCTATTGCTAAGACAATGTCGCCAACTTTGTTTTTTTCTGCATCAGCAAAAGTTATAGCTGGTAAATTTCTCATGTCAATTTTAAGCACTGCTAAGTCAGTGTCTGGATCCGTTCCCACAATGTGAGCACTTACTGTACGACCATCTTCTAAAGCAACTTTTATTTCATCCGCAGCCTCAATGACGTGCTGATTTGTAAGAATTAGCCCATTCTCATTTACGATTACACCAGACCCTAGGCTGTTTTCATGCTGTGGTTGATCGTCATATTGGTCACCGAAAAAACGTTTGAATAACGGATCGTCAAGAAATTGTTGATGGGTATTTGCAGAGTTTTTCTTGCTTGTAAAGATGTTAACAACTGATGGCATTGCTTTTTGCGCCGCTAAGCTATATGAAAGAACGCTATTTGATTGTTGATCAACTCTTGCAACATGGGGTTCGCCATATTGAGATGTTAAGTTTAGCAATTTTGGGTAAAAAATTTGCACAACAAAAACAACAGCAAGGCTTACAGTGACTGATTGTGCGAAAATGAACCAAAGCTTCTTCATGTGTTTAACCGATGAAAAAATGTGGAATTAAAAAAATGGAATTAAAACAGTTAACAAATTATACCCGACAAATTTTACAGATTGAGCGATTCTCCGATTATTGCCCAAATGGCTTGCAGGTAGAGGGTCGCCCAATAGTAACCAAGGTAGTCACGGGTGTTACCGCAAGTATGGAACTTTTAGAAGCCGCAAAAGAAGCTGGAGCTGATGCGGTCATAGTTCATCATGGTTACTTTTGGAAAAATGAAGATGCTTGTCTGGTCGGACTGAAGCGCAATCGGATTAAATTTTTATTGGATAATGAAATGAGTCTGTTGGCTTATCATCTTCCACTTGATGCACATTCGGAACTTGGAAATAACGCGCAATTAGGAAAAGTTTTGGGCCTTAACGTCGAAGCCTATGTTGGCAAGCAAAGTTTAATTGCGCAAGGCATCTTAGAAAAGCCGCGAAACCTTGCACAGTTTTCAGAATATATTGGCAATCAGCTAAGGAGGGTTCCTTTGGTGATTGGTGATTTAAACCGATCAGTTAGAAGGATTGCTTGGTGCACCGGCGGGGCGCAAGGCTATATGCTTGATGCTATTGAATTGGGTGTGGATGTTTTTATTAGTGGTGAAATTTCAGAGCAAACAGTTCATTTAGCTCGTGAATCTGGGATTGCTTATATTGCTGCGGGGCATCATGCGACTGAACGTTATGGCGTAAAGGCACTAGGTGAACATTTGGCTGACCAGTTCGGTCTATTGCATGAGTTTATCGATATCGATAATCCAGTTTAATGATTCAGTTTTGACTAATGAATGAATTTGTTAAATGAGGCATAAATTAACGGCTTCTAGGGTTTAAGTTTTTAGTTGAACCCTGTAAAATATGAGGTTAAATTTTAATATAGCGTCAATGTAGTTTAGAAATTAAGGACATGTGATGGCGAATCAAGAAGTGAATCAAAGTAAGCGCAAGTTCCTTATCGCGGCAACTTCGGTTGCGGGTGGTGTGGCAGCAGCAGCGGTGGCTGTTCCTTTCGTTACAAGCATGATGCCGAGTGAGCGCGCTAAAGCTGCTGGTGCGCCAGTTGAAGCAGACATTAGTAAGATCGAGTTAGGCTCAATGATTACGGTTGAATGGCGTGGTAAGCCGGTTTGGATTGTAAATCGTAGTCAAGCGATGTTGGATGCGTTGGCAAATCATGACGATAAGTTATCTGATCCGAAATTAGAAGTGACTAGTCAGCAACCTGATTACTGCATAAATCCAGCGCGGGCGATCAAATCAAACATTATGGTGCTGGTGGGTATTTGCACACACTTGGGTTGTTCTCCATCGCCCAAATTACAAACAGGGGCTGATATGGGTGCTGATTGGCCAGGCGGATTTTTCTGTCCTTGTCACGGCTCTAAATTTGATTTGGCTGGTCGTGTGTTTAAGGGTTCTCCAGCACCGATTAATTTGGTTGTTCCACCTCACAAATACATCAGTGATGCTGTTTTGCTGATCGGTGCCGATGATAAGGGAGTTGCATGATGGCTAACAGCAATCAACAGGATTCTAAAGGCTTATTGGGTTGGATTGACGATCGATTCCCATTGACTTCAACGCTTAAGGCGCATGTTACAGAATACTATGCACCTAAAAATTTCAATTTTTGGTATTTTTTTGGTGCGCTAGCAACGCTTGTTTTAGTGATACAAATTTTAACTGGTATTTTTCTAACAATGAACTACAAGCCAGAAGCTTCTTTAGCTTTTGCTTCGGTCGAGTACATCATGCGCGATGTTTCTTGGGGGCGCTTGATTCGTTATATGCACTCCACAGGAGCATCCATGTTTTTCGTGGTGGTTTATTTGCACATGTTTCGTGGTTTGATTTACGGTTCTTACAAAGCGCCTCGCGAATTGATTTGGTTGTTCGGTGTTGGCATTTTCTTGGTGTTGATGGGCGAAGCATTCTTTGGCTACCTATTGCCTTGGGGTCAAATGTCTTATTGGGGTGCGCAAGTGATTATTAACTTGTTTACTTCCATTCCATTCGTCGGTCCAGATATTTCATTGTGGTTGCGGGGCGATTACACTGTATCCGATGCGACACTTAATCGTTTCTTCGCATTCCACGTTATTGCATTGCCGCTAGTTTTGTTAGGGTTAGTCGTCGCACACTTGATCGCTCTGCATGAAGTCGGCTCTAACAATCCCGACGGTGTTGAGATTAAAAAGTATAAAGATCCAAAAACACATATTCCATTAGATGGTATTGCCTTCCATCCTTACTACACAGTCAAAGATTTAATGGGTGTTTCTGTGTTCTTGATTGTGTTCTCAGCGATTATCTTCTTTGCACCTGAGATGGGTGGTTATTTCCTTGAAGCGAATAACTTTATCCCAGCAGATCCATTGAAAACCCCACCGCATATTGCCCCAGTTTGGTATTTCACTCCTTACTACTCAATTTTGCGTGCTGTACCACCCATATTGAATTCACAGTTCCCGGGCGTCGCTGCGATGGGCTTGTCTGTAGTGAGTTTTGCATTCTTACCTTGGCTAGATAGAAGTCCAGTAAAGTCAATTCGCTATCGAGGTGGTTTGTACAAAAAATGGTTAGCAGCTTTCGTGGTTAGTTTTATAATATTGGGTTACTTAGGTACAGAGCCATCAAATGTATGGGGTCAGTTCGCATCTGATTTGCCTTTAGTTGGTGGTGCTGACCGCGCAACGATTGTGGCGAGAATTTTTAGTGTGGTCTACTTCTCATTCTTTGCATTGATGCCTTGGTACACCAAGAAAGATAAGACTAAGCCAGTACCAGAAAGGGTAACAGCATAATGAAAACTAAAATTCTAATAGTTTTAGCTTTGCTAGTTCCATTAATGGCATTAGCAAATGAAGGTGTGAAGCTTGATCACGCACCTATTGATCCTAACAATCAAGCATCATTGCAACGCGGTGCAAAAACTTTTGTGAACTATTGTTTAAACTGTCATAGCGCAGCATATATGCGCTATAACCGTTTGCAAGATATTGGTTTAACAGACGCTCAAATAAAATCAAACTTGATGTTTGCCGGTGAAAAAGTTGGCGATACGATGACAGTATCAATGCCCAAAGCCGATGCTAAAATATGGTTTGGAGCTGCCCCACCCGATTTGTCAGTTGAAGCGCGCGCAAGGGGAGCGGATTGGCTTTACAGCTATTTGCGTGGTTTTTATCGTGACGACACAAGGCCAACTGGATGGAACAATGTTGTTTATGACAAAGTAGCCATGCCCCATGTGCTTTGGACTCTGCAAGGTGAACAGGCCTTGAAGATTGATGAAAAAACTGAAACACATCACTTGGTGTTAGAGAAACAAGGCACAATGACACCAGCTGAGTTCGATGAGACAGTCGCTGACTTGGTTAATTATTTGGTCTTTATGGCGGAACCATTTAAAGAGCGTGATAAACATCTTGGTTTGTTGGTACTGGCCTTTTTAGGTCTGTTATTTGTGCTAACTTACTATTTGAAAAAAGAGTTCTGGAAAGATATACACTAAAATAACAACTTAGCGGGGGGCTCTGCTTATGGCAGGCTTCCCGTTTTGCATTTTGCGAGCGAGGAACAAAAATTATGATGACACTTTATTCAGGCACTACCGATCCCTATAGCCATCGTTGCCGTATTGTTTTGTTTGAAAAGGGGATGGATTTTCAAGTGATTGATGTTGATTTGGCTAATAAGCCAGAGGACTTAGCGGTTATCAATCCACATAATACTGTACCAGTATTAGTTGAGCGGGATTTAGTGCTGGAGCAAGCTAACATTATTAATGAGTATATTGACGAGCGTTTCCCACATCCCCAATTGATGCCTGCTGATCCGGTGATGCGTGCTCGTGCAAGATTATTTTTACATAATTTTGAAGAGCAATTGTTTGATCATATTAAAGATCTTGAGTCTGAAAACCAAAAGCTCGCTGATAAAGCTCGTGCAACAATACGTGATAATTTAACGCAAATCGTACCTTTGTTTAGTAAGCAAGAATATATTCTTGGCGACGATTTTTCTATGCTAGATGTTGCTATTGCACCATTACTGTGGCGACTTGGACATTATGGGATTGAGTTACCAAAGCAAGCAGCGCCATTGTTAAAATATGCAGAGCGCATTTTTTCTCGTCCGGCCTATATTGAGGCAATGACGCCTTCTGAAAAGGCAATGCGAAAGTAGGCATGGCAGAATTTAGTTCAACCAAGCCTTATATGATTAGGGCAATACATGAGTGGTGTGTCGATAATCAATTGACACCCCATCTCTTGGTTGAGGTAAATTCAAAAACAAACGTACCGATGGCATATGTTAAAGATGGTGAGATTGTCTTAAATCTTAATTATTCAGCAACAAAAGATCTGCATTTTACTAATGAAGCTATTTCATTTTCTGCTCGATTTTCTGGTGTAGCTAATAATTTGTATGTTCCAATCGAAGCGGTAAAAGGAATTTTTGCACGAGAAAACGGCCAAGGCATGTTTTTTGAAGTGCAGCCTGAAGAAGTAAATGAAATAAAAAACAATGAGATAGATTCCTCTGAAAAAAATATTTCACAGGAAGTGAAAAAACCGAACTTAAAGTTGGTAAAATAGCGTCCGTTCTAAATGTAGTTGATTAATTCAAAACCTGCCGGATTAGCTCAGTTGGTAGAGCAGCGCACTTGTAATGCGAAGGTCGTCAGTTCGATTCCGACATCCGGCACCATCCCTTTAATCACCCGAAGCTAAATCTATTGTCCTCAATCGCGATTTTAATTTGGGTTATAAATGTCACGTTAGATACGGTAGGCCATATTGCGCTCAAATTTGCTGCAGTTGCCGATAAAGAAGAGTCCACAGAGTTAGCCCGTTGGAAATCTATGTTGGGCTCTTTCCCGCTTTGGATTGGCATTGTCTGCTTTTGTCTTGAGTTTGTAGTTTGGCTCGCGTTCCTTTCAGTTCTTTCATTGTCGCAAGGTGTGTTGCTAGGTGCGATCAATATGGTTTCTATCGTCATTGCTGGTCGGTTAGTCTTTAAAGAAAATTTAGATCGCATGCGCCTTTTGGGTATGGCATTGATTACTCTAGGCGTTATCTTTGTTGGGATTTACGGATGAAGAAGACGAAATTTTATATTCTTGGTTTTTCAGCTTTGATGCTATGCGATACGCTCACGCAGATTTCTTTTAAGCTTGCATCGAATCACGGCGGTGAGTTTGCCATGCAGTTGGAATGGTTCATCTCAATATTTTCTCAACCTTGGATTTATGGTGCGGTTCTTGGATATTTAGGCTCATTTATCGCTTGGATGACATTGCTTAAACATGCGCCGGTCGGTCCGGCCTTTGCTGCATCTCATTTAGAAGTGGTATTGGTCTTAGTTGTCTCAGCGGTTTATTTTGGGGATAGGTTAGCCCCAATGCAGATTGTTGGCGCTTTCTTGATAGTGCTTGGAATTGTTTGTTTAAGCTTTAGTGAGGCCGATAAGGAAAATGTTGAAGCTCACTGAAGCAGCCCCAACCGCTGGTTTAGCGCTTTCTTGGCGCGATTTTATTACGCTCCCGTTCTTACAAAAATCTAGAGTTACGCTTGAAGAAAAACTAGCCTCATTTATAGGTCTTGATGAAGCTCAAGTTGAATGTTCGGGCACTGCTGCATTGGTTGTTGCGCTTGAGGCGCTCAAGATGTTGAGCGATAGACAGCAAGTGGTCATTAGTGCTTATACCTGTCCTTGGGTTGCGTTGGCGGTGATTAGGGCGAATCTAACCCCTGTGCTTGCTGACTCTCGGCCAGGACATTTCGACTATTGTCAAAAATCTCTTAAATCCCTTGTTAATCATCAGACCTTGGCTGTAGTTCACACTCATCTCGCTGGCCGCGTCGGGGAGGTTGAAAAAACAATAGGTGTCGCCAAAAGTGAAGGTGCGTTCGTAATTGAGGATGCGGCCCAATCTTTGGGAGCTAGGTTGCACAATAAATCAGTTGGCACATTTGGGGATATTGGATTTTATAGCTTGGGGGTAGGAAAAGGACTAACCATATTCGCAGGTGGTGTGGTTGTCAGCAAAAATCTAAAAATCCGAGAAGCGCTCCATCTAGTCGGTGAAAATTTGCCGCATAATTATTTGTTGGAGTCGCGTCGTCTTTTTGAGTTGATTGCGTATTACTTTCTTTATCGTCCAGTAGGAATGGGCTTGGCATTTGGGCGACATTTGCGCAACAAATTAAAGCGAGGTGATTTAATTCAGGCGGTAGGCGATGATTGCTCCTTTAATTTTCCAGTGCACAAGGTTGGCACTTGGCGAAAAAAAATAGGTGCATCTGCTGCAGATAGATTACCAAGTTTCCTTGAGAAAACGACAAAGTTATCTGAAAAGCGCTTAGCGCAATTGAGTAAGATCAAAGGAGTTAGCGTCGTTCTTGATGCTGAGGGCGGAGCGGGTGTGTGGCCATTTTTTATTGTTCAGATGGAATCTGAAGTGCTTCGTAATGAGGTGCTTGGGCATCTCTGGAATAAACGCTTGGGTGTCGGACGTTTGTTTATTCATGCCCTTAAAGATTACGATTATTTAGCGCCATATTTTATGGATAGTAAAATCCCCAATGCACAGGCATTTGCCTCCCGCACTTTCATTATCACTAATTGCATTTGGTTGAGCGAAAGAGATTTCGCTAGAATATGCGACGTTATATCGGAGCAAGTAGCGCATGTATAAAATCCATTGGCATCCATCTGTAGAAGATATTCCTGAAGCGTTGTGGCAGGAGTGCTTTGCTGCTCCTTATGAAGGGAAATGGTGGTATGCAGCGCTCGAGCGGGCAGGGTTGGATGCGCAATTTAAATTTATGTATGGGCTGGTTTCATACAACGATAAGCCAGTGGCGATTGCCCCTGCATTTTTAATGGATGTCCCTATTGCTTTGGTGATTCCTCCTGCGTTGCTGTCAGTTTTTAATATCTTGGGCAAGGTTTTTCCTGCATTGCTTTATCAGCGTACTTTTTTTATTGGGTCGCCGTGTAGTGATGAAGGACGTGTTGGCCTTGTGCGGGGGGTGAATGCTGCGGAGATATTCTCAGCAATAAATAAAGCTATGCATGCTAAGGCTGATGATCTAGAGGCCACAATGCGCGTCTGGAAAGATTTTACCCAAGAGCAGCAGGCTTTCCTGATTCCTTTATTAAAAAATAATAGTTTGTTTCATCTGATTAGTTTTCCGGGGACAAGCTTGCAATTGAACGGCAAAAATAAGAATGACTATATTGCCTCGCTTAAGGCTTCGCGGCGTAATAAGATGAAAAAGAAAATGAAGCAGGCAAATGATGCGCCTGTGTATGTCGAGATTGTTTCTCAGCCAAGTCCAGCGCTAAAGGATGAAATTTTTGCTTTATTTTGGCAAACCTACGAAAAAGGTAATACAAAGTTTGAACAGCTTAATAGAGCGTTCTTCGATGAAATATCTCAATATGAGAATTCGCATTATGTGATTTTGCGTAAAAATGAATCTAAAGAAATACTGTCTTTTATGCTCTGCTTTAAGCTTGGTGAGCATGTGGTGAATAAGTTTATTGGGATTGATTATAGTCAGCCAAAAGAATGGTTCTTGTATTTTAGGCTTTGGGATGCCGCAGTTGAATGGGCCTATAGCGAAGGCGCAACATCAATACAAAGCGGACAAACTGGTTATGCACCAAAAATTGAATTAGGAAATGATATGGTTGCATTGAGTAATTATTGCAGGCATCAGAATTCAGTAGTTAATTTTATATATAAAGTTGTCGCAAAAACAATTAACTGGGATACGCTAGATCCAGATTTGGCAATTTATCTAAAAGCATACCCTGAGCTTAAGCCCCCCAATCTAAAATGAAGAAGATAATTAGTTTTAATCGCCTAATTAATAGTCAACATTTGAATTGACACTGAATGCGAAAGTCTGCATAATCTTGGGTTCGGTTTGGAGGGGTGGCCGAGTGGTTAAAGGCGACGGACTGTAAATCCGTTCTCTCAGAGTACGAAGGTTCGAATCCTTCCCCCTCCACCAATGAATTTTAAATTGTTTGATTTGAAGTAATTGGAGCGACGTGAGGATTGTTATTGCCTAGCTAGCCTCGATTGCGGGGTTCGTATAATGGTAATACCCTAGCCTTCCAAGCTAGAGCCGCGGGTTCGATTCCCGTACCCCGCTCCATTTACTTAGTCGATGCTTTAAAGAATATTAGCGCCCATGTGGCTCAGTGGTAGAGCACTCCCTTGGTAAGGGAGAGGTCGCGGGTCCGATTCCCGCCATGGGCACCATGTACGGTGCTAGATTATGGTGGTGCGTTATGGATTTGCGTACTCATGTGCACCTAACTTAACTTGATGAAGTCAGTTAAAGGAAGAAAAAAATGGCAAAAGGCAAATTTGAACGTACCAAGCCACACGTTAACGTAGGCACAATTGGACACGTTGACCATGGTAAGACAACATTAACAGCGGCGATTACGACTGTATTGACAAAGAAATTTGGT
>CAJBIA010000158.1 GCA_903953055.1 uncultured Methylophilaceae bacterium | reverse complement strand
TAAAACGTCGTGAGACAGTTTGGTCCCTATCTGCCGTGGGCGTTGGAAGTTTGAGGGGGGCTGCTCCTAGTACGAGAGGCCCGGAGTGGACGGATCTCTGGTGGACCGGTTGTCATGCCAATGGCATAGCCGGGTAGCTAAAGTACGGACGAGATAAACGCTGAAAGCATCTAAGCGTGAAACTTGCCTCGAGATGAGACTTCCCTGTGCTTTAAGCACACTAAAGAGTCGTTCGAGACCAGGACGTTGATAGGTCGGATGTGGAAGCGCAGTAATGCGTTAAGCTGACCGATACTAATTGCTCGTGAGGCTTGATCCTATAACCTTAAATCTTGACTCTTTTAGAGGCATTTAAGGTTGATTCTAAAGCTGTAATCAATTGCAATATCCCAGAAAATCTTTACTTCTTCCAATTTGTTTAAGACAAGTTGCCTATGAAAATAGGACGACGATGTTTTACTCGCTGAGCTCAAATGAGCTCACGACAGCTTAACGGTTGCCAGCACAGTCTGGTGATTACGGTTATGTCTGGCGGCCATAGCGAATTGGACCCACCCCTTCCCATCTCGAACAGGGCCGTGAAACGATTCTGCGCCAATGATAGTATGCTCTTCGCATGCGAAAGTAGGTCACCGCCAGACTCTTTATACGAAGTGTTGTTATGTTCATAACAACATGACTGAAAAGCCCACAATCGTGGGCTTTTTTGTTTGTAAGAATTGCATCACCATTTCGCTAAATGGTTGATATAATAGAGAAATGGGCTTATTGCCCATTTTTTGTTTGTGACAGATTAAGTGAATGTTTACAACAGGATAGAAATAAAGTGGCAGATTTATACAGTCTCATTGATAAAACAGTGACCCAGTTAGGGTACGAGATGACGGATTTGGAAGTATCCAACCGTGGTAAATTGTTGCGCCTATTTATTGATAAGCCTGAAGGCATCACCATTGATGATTGTGTGTTGGTGAGTAATCAGCTTGGCAATGTCCTTGCCGTTGAAAACGACATTGATTATGACCGGTTAGAGGTTTCTTCACCGGGATTAGATCGTGCCCTCAAAAAAGAGGCGGATTTCATTCGATTTGTCGATGCGCGTGCATCGGTCAAAGTCAGAATGCCGATAGAGGGTAGAAAGAATTTTATAGGATTACTCAAGGGTGTTGATGACGGCGATTTATTGGTCGATGTTGAGGGTGTCATCGTTAAGATTGCACTGACTAATATCGATAAAGCCCGTTTAGCACCAGAATTTAAATAATTTGTTTTGTATTGTTTGATCGAAATTTTTAAGCGGAGATTAAGATGAGTCGCGAAATATTATTACTAGTAGATGCGCTAGCACATGAAAAGAACGTCGCTAAAGAAGTGATTTTTAGTGCGCTTGAATTTGCATTAGCCTCTGCCACCAAAAAACGTTTTGCTGAAGACGCAGATGTTCGCGTAGAGATTGATCGTGATACGGGTGAATATGAGTCATTCAGACGTTGGACCTTACTGACCGATGACCAAGCCCTTGAAAATCCTGGCGCGGAAATGTATGCCGATGATGAGCGCGCTGAAGGGAAAACAGTCCTAGAAGGGGGTGTTTTTGAAGATCCGCTTGAGTCGGTAGAGTTTGGCCGTATTGGCGCACAAGCTGCGAAACAAGTCATTTTACAAAAAGTCCGTGAAGCGGAGCGTGAGCAAATTCTAGAAGAATTTTTGGCGCGTGATGAGCATCTGGTTTCAGGCGTCATTAAGCGCATGGAAAAAGGCAATGCGATGATCGAAGTCGGTCGTATTGAGTCAATGTTGCCAAGGGATCAAATGATTCCAAAAGAGAACTTACGGGTTGGTGATCGTGTACGCGCCTACGTCTCTCGTGTCGAGCGCAGCGGTCGTGGTCCACAATTGATTCTTTCACGTATTGCCCCAGAGTTTATTACGCACCTATTTGAATTAGAAGTGCCTGAAATTGAAGATGGCTTACTCGAAATCAGAGGCGCTGCACGTGATCCTGGCTTGCGTTCTAAGATTGCTGTGAAAGCCAATGATCAACGTTTAGATCCAGTGGGCACCTGTGTAGGGATGCGTGGTTCACGTGTGCAAGCGGTGACAGGTGAGCTTGCCGGTGAGCGTGTGGATATTGTGTTGTGGTCTATGGAGCCAGCGCAGTTTGTGATTAATGCCATGGCCCCAGCAGAAGTTTCCAGTATCGTTGTGGACGAAGATGCCCACAGCATGGACGTGGTGGTTGATGAAGAACAATTGGCACAAGCGATTGGCCGTAACGGTCAAAACGTTCGCTTAGCATCAGAGCTGACGGGCTGGACTTTGAATATCCTCACGATTGATGAAGCCGCCAAGAAGAGCGAAGCCGATTACTCGGTGACCCTTCAATTGTTCATTGAAAAATTGGATGTGGATGAAGAAGTGGCAGATATCTTGGTCCAAGAAGGATTTGGCACCTTAGAAGAGATTGCCTACGTTCCGCTTGCTGAAATGTCTCAAATCGAAGCCTTTGATGAAGACACCATTAATGAGTTGCGTAAACGTGCACGTGCAGCATTGCTGACCGATGCCATTGCAAAAGAAGAAAAAGGTGAAGTCGCGGCTGAAGACCTTCTCACGATGGAAGGGATGGACGAAGAAACAGCTAACCTACTAGCCTCTCAAGGCGTTTCAACCATGGAAGACCTGGCTGACTTGGCTGTTGATGACTTAATAGAGTTAACAAAAATGGATGAAGAGCGTGCTAAGCAATTAATTATGACTGCACGCGCACCTTGGTTTGCTTAAAAAATTATCGCTGAAGTAATGAGTATTTTAAGTGGTTGCGTAAAGAATAGACTGGAGTAACAGATGGGACAGACAAGCGTATTACAATTTGCGAGTGAGTTAGGCTTGCCAGCCGAACTACTGCTTGAGCAGTTGAAAAGTGCTGGCGTCAGTAAATTTTCATCAAGTGACCAGTTGACGGAAAGCGATAAAACTTTGTTGCTTGGCTACTTACGTAAAGAGCATGGTGGCCAAGCCCCTAAAAATAAAATTACTTTAACGCGTAAACAAAATACTGAAATTAAAAAGACCGATAGTTCAGGTAAGGCCAGAACGATTCAGGTGGAAGTGCGTAAAAAACGTGTGTTGGTGCGTAACGAAGAAGTCGCGGCCGAGGAAGAAGTCGTTGAAGTGGCTCCGGTTATTGAAGCTGTTGCAGTTGAACCAGAAGTCGTTGAAGTGGCTCCGGTTATTGAAGCTGTTGCAGTTGAACCAGAAGTCATCGAAGTGGCTCCGGTCATTGAGCCGGTCGAAGAGGCGCCTAAAAAGTCTGTTAAGCCAAGTTTGTTATCTGCTGAACAAATTGCCCAGCGCGCCAATGAAGCAAAGCGCCATGCAACGCTCATTGAGATGCAAATGGATGACTTGCGCAAGAAGCAAGAACTTGCCCAAAAACGCTTAGATGAAGAAGCGAAGCGCGTAGCTGACGCCGCTGCAGCGACCGCTAAATTGTCTGAAGGCACCTTGCATAAACCTGCACCTAAAGAAGGTGCAAAAACAGAGGAAAAAGCCGCTAAAAAAGGGAATAAGAATAAAGAATGGGCGGATGCTGAGAATAAAAAACGCGGAATTAAAACCCGTGGTGACGTAAGTCTTAACCAAGGATGGCGTGCGCAGAAATCAAAATCAAAATCTCATAAAGAGGATGATAGTGAGCATGCATTTAATGCCCCAACTGAGCCGATCATTCATGAAGTGTTAGTGCCTGAGACCATTACAGTTGCTGATTTGGCACATAAAATGGCCGTCAAAGCGGGTGAAGTGATTAAAGCGCTCATGAAAATGGGCATGATGGTGACGATCAACCAAGTCCTCGACCAAGAAACCGCTATTATTATTGTCGAAGAAATGGGCCACACAGCTAAAGCAGCTGCGGCCAATGATCCAGAAACATTCTTGGATGATACTGAACACGCTGAGGCGATTCTTGAAGCGCGTCCACCGGTTGTGACCGTCATGGGTCACGTCGATCATGGTAAAACCTCACTACTTGATTATATTCGCCGTAGCCGTGTCGCCTCTGGCGAAGCTGGCGGCATTACGCAACATATCGGGGCTTATCACGTTGAAACAGAACGTGGCATGGTGACCTTTTTAGATACGCCAGGCCATGAGGCATTTACGGCCATGCGTGCACGTGGTGCGAAGGCCACGGATATCGTTATTTTGGTGGTGGCTGCTGATGATGGCGTGATGCCACAAACCATTGAAGCTGTTCATCATGCGAAAGCAGCGGGCGTGCCTTTGGTGGTTGCGGTGAATAAAATTGATAAGCCAGAAGCCAATTCAGAGCGCGTGAAGCAAGAGCTTGTTGCGCAAGAAGTGGTCCCAGAAGATTGGGGTGGCGATACCATGTTTGTTGAGGTATCAGCCAAAACGGGTAAAGGGATTGATGAGTTATTAGAAGCCGTATTGCTTCAGGCAGAAGTGCTTGAACTTAAAGCTGCTAAGAATACTCCGGCTAAAGGCTTGGTCATTGAAGGTCGTTTGGACAAAGGGCGCGGTCCAGTGTCAACCATCTTGGTGCAATCAGGTACCTTAAAACGCGGTGATATGTTGCTTGCTGGCAGTTCATTTGGACGCGTTCGCGCAATGCTGGATGAAGCGGGCAATGATATTAAAGAAGCAGGCCCATCGATTCCTGTTGAGATTTTAGGCCTTTCAGACGTGCCAAACTCAGGTGAAGAAGTCATCGTGTTAAATGATGAGCGTAAAGCACGTGAAATTGCACTCTTCCGTCAAGGTAAATTCCGTGACGTGAAATTAGCGAAACAACAAGCGTCTAAGCTTGAAAATATGTTTGATCAAATGGCTGAAGGCGAAGTGAAAACCTTAGCCTTAATTATCAAATCAGACGTTCAAGGCTCATACGAAGCGCTTGCAACTTCATTACAAAAGCTTTCAACAGATGAGGTGAAAGTGAACATCATTCACACCGGTGTAGGCGCGGTGACGGAATCAGATGTGAACTTGAGCGTTGCCTCTAAAGCAGTATTAATCGGCTTTAATGTGCGTGCAGATGCTGGCGCACGTAAGCTCATTGAGAGCTCTGGTGTGGATGTACGCTATTACAACATTATTTACGAAGCGGTAGATGAAATCAAAGCTGCCCTTGGTGGCATGTTGGCTCCAGAGAAGAAAGAAAGTGCAATTGGCTTGGTTGAAGTGCGCGAAGTGTATCGTATCTCTAAAGTGGGCGCAGTCGCTGGTTGTTATGTTCAAGATGGGGTCATTAAACGTAACTCTAAGATTCGTATCTTGCGCGACGATGTGATTATCTTCACGGGCGAATTAGACTCACTCAAACGCTTTAAAGATGACGTGAAAGAAGTGAAATCTAACTTCGAATGCGGTTTGTCATTGAAGAACTATAACGACATTGAAGTTGGTGACTTGCTAGAAGTCTATGAAGTTGTTGAAATCGCTAGAACGCTTTAATGGCTAAGGATTTTGCAAGAAGTGACCGTGTGGCTGAGCAAATGCGCCGGGAATTGGCGGATTTGCTTCAGTTCGAAGTCAAAGACCCGCGTGTTGGCATGGTCACCGTGACTGAAGTTGAAGTGACGGGTGATATGGCCCACGCCAAAATTTATTACAGCACCGCTGAACAAGATGCTAAATCTGCCGCTGAACTGCAAAAGGGCTTAGAAAAATCTGCAGGCTTTTTACGCAGCCAACTGTCTAAGCGTATGTTATTACGCACAGTGCCACAATTACATTTTGTCTATGATGCTTCGATTGATAATGGGATGAAGTTAACGCGTCTCATCAATGAAGCCTTAGCGGACAGCCCTAAAGAATAATGCCGTTTAGAAGCTAAGTCTGGCCAATGGCGCAATTCAGAAGAGTTAAACGCAATATCAATGGGGTGTTGTTGCTCGACAAACCCCTCGGCTTTTCCTCTAATCAAGCCCTACAAAAAGTAAAGTTGCTGTTTCAAGCCGCTAAAGCGGGTCACACCGGTACGCTAGATCCCTTGGCAACTGGGCTATTGCCAATTTGTTTAGGTGAGGCGACCAAGTTTGCGCAGCACGTGACCGATGCAGATAAAACGTATATTGCCACAATAAAATTTGGAATCACCACCACCACAGGCGATTCGGAAGGTGAAGTGATTGCAACGCATGCGGTCAACATCTCAGCGGACCAACTTGAATTGGCCTGCAAGTCTTTTATTGGGGAGATTAGCCAAGTGCCCCCGATGTATTCAGCGCTGAAGTTTGAAGGGAAGGCCTTGTATGAATACGCTAGGGCCGGCATTGAGATTGCTCGTCAATCACGCCTAGTGAGAATAGCAAGTATTCACATTGATGGCTTTCATGGGGATGTCGCGCAAATTACCGTTGGCTGCAGCAAAGGCACGTATATCCGAACCCTAGCTGAAGATATTGGCCAATCACTGGGGTGCGGTGCACATTTGATTGGTTTAAGAAGGATAGAAACGGCGGGTTATCAATTAGCCGATGCGATCACGTTAGAGCAGTTGGAACAGAAGATAAAAGAGACAGCAGCAGATGCCCACAGCTCATTGTTGCTACCTGTTGATTCAGCCATTGCTTATTTGCCTGCAATCCAATTACATCCCGATGCAGCGCATTATTTCATGCAAGGTCAGGCCGTGTGGGTTTCAGGCAAGATAGCTAATGGTGAGCTGCGTTTGTTTGATGAAAATGCGCGTTTTCTTGGTTTAGGTTTTTTGCAGGAAGATGGAAGCATTGCTCCCAAGCGATTAATACGAGATTTTTCTTAATTCTGCTTGATAAATCACAAGCTTACAGATAAAATGCGCGTCCTAGTCGTAAATGAATGCATTCGCGGATTCCCTGCTTTTGCATTGGCGCTAACTAAGAGGAAATAAAGATGGCAATTACTACAGAAGATACCGCGAAGATTGTTGCAGACTATCAACGCGCTCCGCAAGATACAGGTAGTCCAGAAGTGCAAGTAGCATTGTTAACTGCACGCATTACCTACCTAACAGAACATTTCAAATCTAACAAAAAAGACAATCACTCACGTCGTGGTTTGCTAGCGATGGTTAGCCAACGTCGTCGTTTGTTAGATTATTTAAAAGGCAAAGATCTAGGCCGTTATCAAGTATTGATTGAACGCTTAGGTATTCGTAAGTAATTTTTGCAAAAAGCGATTCACGATTTTTGCAGTTGAATAAAAAGCCGGAAGCATTGCGCAAGCGCGTGGTGTCCCGGCTTTTTTGTTGTGCCAAATTGGCTTAATGCCATCTATCGTTGTTTATTATTAGGGTTGTAAATAATAAACATTAATGTGAAAAAGGAAGACAAATGTTTAATAAAGTAAAAAAGAGTATTCAATATGGTGCGCATGAGCTCACTCTAGAAACAGGTGAAATTGCCCGTCAAGCCGATGGTGCTGTGATGGTCACTTATGGTGACACCTCCGTGTTGGTGACGGTTGTTGGTAAGACAGAAGTAAAAGCAGGTCAAGATTTCTTCCCGTTAACCGTTGATTATCAAGAGCGTACTTACGCTGCAGGTAAGATTCCAGGTGGGTTCTTTAAGCGTGAAGGCCGTCCTTCAGAAAAAGAAACACTGACTTCACGTTTAATCGATCGCCCCTTACGTCCTTTGTTCCCAGAAGCGTTTTACAACGAAGTACAAGTTGTTGCGACAGTGATGTCTTCTGACAGTGAGATTGATCCAGATATTCCTGCAATCATTGGTGCATCCGCAGCGATGGCCATCTCAGGCATTCCTTTCTATGGCCCACTTGGTGCGGCGCGTGTTGGTTATATTGATGGTGAATACATCATCAATCCATCTGCGACACAAATGAAAGAAACCGAGTTGGATTTAGTGGTGGCTGCGACTGCAACGGCTGTGATGATGGTTGAATCAGAAGCGAAAGAATTGCCAGAAGATGTGATGTTGGGCGCCGTTGTATTTGGTCATGAGCAAATGCAAGCAGTGATTACCATGATTAACGAATTGGTTGCTGAAGTAGGTAAAGAAGCTTGGGACTGGACACCGCCAGCGCCTAATACGGTCGTGATTGAAAAAGTAACAGCCCTTGCTGATGCGGATGTTAATGCGGCGTATCAAATTAAATCTAAAGGCGCACGTTCTACTAAGTTAGATGAAATTAAAAATCGTGTGATGGCAGAATTGATTACTGAAGAGACTTCTACACAAGAAGCCAACGAAATCAAATCAGCATTCTTTGATTTAGAGGCTAAAGTAGTGCGTAGCCAAATCTTGAATGGTGAGCCACGTATCGATGGCCGTGATACTCGCACAGTGCGTCCTATTACTATCCGTACAGGCGTATTGCCACGTACCCATGGTTCTGCTTTATTTACGCGTGGTGAGACTCAGGCGTTGGTGATCGCGACATTGGGCACTGGCCGTGATGAGCAAACGATTGATGCGCTTGAAGGTGCTTATAACGATCGTTTCATGTTGCATTACAACATGCCTCCATATGCGACTGGCGAAACTGGCCGCGTTGGTACGCCAAAGCGTCGTGAAATTGGTCATGGCCGTTTAGCAAAACGCGCATTAATTGCAGCGTTACCTTCACAAGAAGAGTTTGGCTATACCATCCGTATCGTTTCTGAAATTACAGAATCTAACGGTTCTAGCTCAATGGCTTCAGTATGTGGCGGTTGTTTAGCTTTGATGGATGCTGGCGTGCCAGTGAAATCACACGTGGCTGGTATTGCTATGGGCTTGATTAAAGAAGGTAACCGCGTAGCAGTGTTAACTGACATTCTAGGTGACGAAGATCACTTGGGTGACATGGACTTTAAAGTCGCAGGTACTGAAGATGGTATTACTGCACTTCAAATGGACATTAAGATTACGGGCATTACTGCTGAAATCATGCAAGTAGCATTGTCACAAGCTAAAGAAGGTCGTATGCACATCTTGGGTATCATGAAGGCGTCTATGGACACTTCACGTACTGAGTTGTCAGCATTCGCGCCACGCATCATCACCATGAAGATCAATCCAGAGAAGATTCGTGATGTGATTGGTAAGGGCGGCGCTGTGATTCGTGCGTTAACAGAAGAAACGGGTGCTACGATCGACATCGAAGATGACGGTACAATTAAAATCGGTTGTGTCAGTGCTGAAGCGGGCGAAGAAGCGAAAAAACGCATTGAAGCCATTACTGCTGAAGTTGAAATTGGCCAGATTTATGAGGGCACCGTGCTTAAGTTATTAGACTTCGGCGCGATTGTTTCATTGTTGCCAGGTAAAGATGGCTTGTTGCACATTTCACAAATTGCACATGAGCGTGTGAATGCAGTGGGCGATTTCCTAAAAGAAGGTCAAGTGGTGAAAGTGAAAGTGGTTGAATGTGATGAGAAAGGCCGCGTGCGTTTAAGCATGAAGGCTTTGATTGATGCACCAGCTTCTACAGAAACACCAGCAGCCGAATAAGTCATACGGCAGTCAATAAAAAGGCCCGAGCAATCGGGCCTTTTGTTTTTCTTCTTGAGATTCATTTAATCTCAGTTAACGTTAATTACTTCGCGACTTGTTTTTCGCGCATTTCATCTAAAGTTTTGCAATCGATACAAAGCGATGCAGTTGGGCGAGCTTCTAAGCGTTTAAGGCCGATCTCAATACCACAGGCATTGCAATAACCATACTCATGCTCTTGTATTTTTCTCAAGGTGCTTTCAATTTTCTTGATGAGCTTGCGTTCGCGATCACGGTTGCGAAGTTCCAATGCCATGTCTGACTCTTGACTGGCGCGGTCATTTGGATCAGCAAACATCGTGACCTCATCTTGCATGGTGGCCACTGTGCGATCGATATCATGACTTAACTCATTCTTCCATTCATTTAAGATGGCAGAAAAATGGGCGAGTTGTTTGTCATTCATGTACTCCTCATCAGCAGTTGCTGCATAAGGAACGAATTGTTTTGTGAGTTCAGCCATGTGTACCTTGACGATTTAAATGACGGTTGACTTAATTGCCATTAACTTAAAATTGAGGCGGTGCAAAGTGTACACGTATTGTTTAATGTATGCAAAGCAGTTAAATTAAATCTAAATTTTATTTATATTCCACGTAATTCCATGGCTAATAACGTATTTTCCATGAGTGTTGCGACGGTCATTGGACCAACCCCGCCCGGAACTGGGGTAATCCAAGCGGCGCGATCTTTTGCTGATTCAAAGTCAACGTCACCGCAAATCTTACCGCTATCTAAGCGATTGATCCCAATGTCGACCACAATGGCACCAGGCTTGATCCATTCGCCCTTAATCAAGCCCGCTTTGCCTGCTGCGGCTACGACCAAATCTGCACGGGCAATGTTGCTTTGTAAATCCTTGGTGTGGCGATGGCATGAAGTAACGGTACAACCAGCTAAAAGTAATTCTAATGCCATTGGGCGGCCGACGTGATTAGAAACTCCAACGACTACAGCGTCCAAGCCTTTTAATTCGATATTAACGCTATTGAGCATCTTGATCACACCAAACGGCGTGCATGAACGCAGTGTAGGTTGTCTGATCGCCAGTCGACCAATATTGTAGGGATGGAAGCCATCGACATCTTTGGTCGGATTGATATTTTCAATAATGAGCTTTTCATCAATTTGGGAAGGCAAAGGGGATTGAACAAGGATGCCATCAATGGTCTCATCCTCATTAAGTTTTTGAATCAGTGCAAATAGTTCACTCTCTTTAATATCACTCACTAGGTCGTAAGCAATGGAGTTAATCCCAACTTTTTCGCATGCCAAGCGCTTGTTACGAACGTAGATGCTTGATGCAGGATCAGCCCCCACTAAAATAACTGCTAGAGAAGGTGCTCGTTTTCCAGAATTTAGACGTTGGTTGATGCGTGATTTGATTTGATCAAGCATCTCTTCAGCAATCGCCTTACCATTAATAATTTGAGCGGACATTTTGTTTTGTTTTTGTGGAGCTATAAAAGGTAGTATTTTAACAGGCTATTCGTAAATATTAGAATTGACCTTTATATTAATATGCGCCATAATCTCGCCCCTCGGGGTGTAGCGTAGCCTGGTAGCGCGCCTGCTTTGGGAGCAGGATGTCGGGAGTTCAAATCTCTCCACCCCGACCAGTTTTTCTCAGAAATTTGTTAAGATTGTCCGACAATCTGCCCGTAGCTCAACCGGATAGAGCACCAGCCTTCTAAGCTGGGGGTTACAGGTTCGATTCCTGTCGGGCAGGCCATACAAATCCAGCTTTATGGTGGCTGTAGCTCAGTTGGTAGAGTCCCGGATTGTGATTCCGGTTGTCGTGGGTTCGAGCCCCATCAGTCACCCCAAAATTCCACAATGTATTCAACAAGTTGAACACAACGGCTTTCATGCGGCCACTTCTCCGCCGTCTTTTGCCCTTTTTTATTGCGTAATCAATCATCGTAGACAATTATCAAAGCAATTGTTTTGCTTTTTGAGAAGCTATTCCAGTATATTAATAACGCATTGTTAAGTTGATGTCTGCATCACCTAATACTTCAAAATCGCTACTTTCAAATGATGGCGGACCAATCACTTCAGGATCATTTGATAAGGCATATCCTTCAGTCGGGATCATGCCAAATCTTTTATTAAGAATGCCGTTACCATCTTCATCGTGGTAAGCCAAGGCGGCATAATGTCCTGGCTTAAGAGAATCAAACTTTACAGTGACCATACCTTCTTGAGCTGGAGCTTTTAAAATAGCCAATGCTTGCGCACTTTTTCTGAAGCTTTTTGCCTCGTTATAAAGCTCTACATAAATATTGCCTTGATTATTTTTTACGCCTTTCACATGAAGCGAAAGGCTATATTCATCTGCATGGGCGTATTGACTGATCAGCAAAGTCAAAGCTAAGCCTAGTAAATTAATTTTCATTTTTTTATGATTTCTTTTCCGTTATTTTCTTTAAAAGCTCGTTAATTTCTTTTTTACGGCCTTCATCAGCACCTTCTCGACCTTCACGTGGTGGTGCTTGTAGCGCTTTTTTTAGCACTTGTTCAGCTTTAGCTAAATCACCCCTTTTGAATAGATAGTCCCCATAGAAGTAATTTGCATCAATCCCATCAGGGTTTTGCTCTAAACCTTTAAGCAAAAACTCTTTAGCTTTGTCATTATCCCCAAAGGCAATTGGCCATGGTGGTACTTGATAATATAAAGAACCTAAGCTGGTGAAAGCTGAACCGTGCAAAGCATTTGGGTTAAGCTTAATGGCTTCATCAAAACTTTTTTTAGCGCTTTTTACTAAAGACAATGCTGCAAACTGTCCGCTGATGCCATTTCTTACGCCAGCAAAAGTGCCTTCAATAATGCCTTCCCAGATCAATGGTTCTGCATGACCAGGATATTGGGTCGTGACTTTTTGGGACTGAGCCAATAAATCCTCAAAGCCTTTTTCTTGCTGGGCTTCAGGAGTTTGGTACTTGAGTTTTTCCCAAGTCTTTTGAAGTTGAAACACATCTTCATCCATACCAGCAAAAGCATTTCCTGCAAATAAAATGCTGATTAGCGTTAGGCTTGATAAACTCTTTTTAATGATATTCATATTTAATCTCCTTAATTTATTTGGATAGGTATTTCTTGATAATGGGTAATTTTTTGATGATGGATTTTTCAGGAATTTCTGGGAATAATTTGTTCATGAATACAAAGAATGATTCTTTCAATCCAAGTTTCTTCTCTCCATAAGACTTTCCTAAAAATTTCATAAATGCTTCTGCAACGACTTCTGGGGCATCCATTGCATTGCCGAGTTCTTTGTTCATGAGCACGATTTTTTCGTTATTGAATTTTGTTTGTGTAGCGCGTGGCGCAAAATAGCGGACGCTTACTTTTGTATCGCCAAGTTCTCGGTTTAATGCTTGTGTGAAACCTCTCAAGCCAAATTTACTGACGCAGTAGGCTGTGAATCCGGGATAGCCAATATATCCAAAGATTGAGCCAGTATTAATGACTTGGGCCCGGGTTTCTTTTTTTAGCAAAGGAATCAATGCGTGGGTCAGTAGCATAGGCGCCAGTAAATTAACTTCAACAATCCGCTGAATGATGGCTTCATCTTGGTTCTCATATAAGTTGAAGTCATTAATTCCTGCGCTATTAATGAGCAAGTTGACCCCACCTAAAGACTCGCATAATGCTTTTACTTTTTGTCTGACGATGGGTTCATTAATATTTCCGCCAATGACATGCGCATTTCCTAATTTCAATTCTGTTTTGAGTGCATTTAATTCATCTTCAAAAAGACCGACTAAAACAATGTGTGAAGATTTTGGAGCAAGCAGCTTAACAATTTCCTGGCCGATGCCACCAGTTGCGCCTGTAATGACAACTTTAAATTTTGTATCTGACATTGGGTCGCCCTTTAGCAATTAAAATTTGGGAGGCTTTTAAAAATAGCCTCATAAAGCGCATAAAATCTTTTTGCACAATAAATAACAGATGCTTTATCTGCTTCTTCTGTTAATTGGTTCATGATGCTTTCAAAGAATTTCATGTGCTCTAAGTCAAGACTTCCATGCGAAGTGAGATAAGTGAAGGCGTTTGATGGAAGGCCAAGAGAGTGCTTTATGACACTTGCGGCATTGGTGGCAAGTGCAGTGCTCGTCCCTTCAAGTACATAGACCATTCCAAAAAAACCAACAGGATTTAATCGGTCTATTTGGTGATAGGCATAAGCCACCATTGATTCGGTCGTTAAATCAGGCGGTGTATTTCTGACCTCTTCTGGTTGTCCGCCGCAAGCTTTGATATCCGATAAAATCCATTCCTCATGGCCAATTTCTTCTTCTATATATTCAGCGAGTGCTTTTCTTAGCCATTCGTGCGGCTGACCTAAGCGGCTACCGCATGCCATTAACAATGGAACGGTATGTTTCACGTGATGAAAGGCTTGGGTAAGAAATGCAATATATTGCGCCTGATTAATTTGGCCTTGGAGGGCACGTTGAATGATGGGCAGAGAAAATAATGCCTGACGCTCTTGCTCAGTTTCTTGTTGCAGCCTATCAAAAAATGCAATGGTCATTTAGCTTCCTTGGACTTCGTAAAGGGATTCAATTTCATTTTGGTACTGACTCAAGATAGCCTCTCGCTTGAGTCTTCCGTTCGGTGTGGCCAAATTATTTGATGGGCTGAATGCTTCATCTACTCTGACCCAGCCTTGAATGGAGGCGTAGTCTGGTAACTTTAAATTCACTTCGGAAATTAAGGCGGCAATCTGCGCGTTAGAGATCAGTTCAGATATCGGCACAATCAGTGCGCCGAGGGATGGCTTACCGTCCCCAACCACCATCACTTGTTTAATGAGGCCAGTTTCCATCAGTAATGTTTCAGGCCATTCCGGTGATACATTCCGACCGAAGCCTGTCACTAAAATATTCTTTTTTCTGCCATCGATGTAAAGATAGCCATCTTCATCTAGATGACCGATATCACCGGTATCTAGCCATTCACTTGCTTGAATCGCTTGCCCGAAGTAATGGACAGGAGCTTGGCCGCTCACTTGAATTTCACCATCTTCAGCAATCCTTACTTGTCGATTGGCGAGCGGCCTCCCAACACTGTCCACTTTGCGGTTTTCTGGGAGGTTCAGTGCAACCACTGAGCTACATTCAGATAGGCCATAACCTTCGAATACAGGTAGGCCTAGATCGAGCGCTTTGGTGATCAAGGATGTTGGGGTCTTGGCACCGCCCACCGCAACAAATTTTAGCGAGGTAATTCGGGGGTCGTTTTGATGAAGCACGGATGTGATGGCCTGCAACATTTGCGGCAATAAGATGACGCTCTCTGCTTGGTATTCCTCAATCGCAGATAAACATTGATTTGGATTAAATTGGCTTGAGCCTTCGAACCCCACATGATGCATCGGCAGGCAGATGTTTTCAGTGTCACTTAAGAGTGATGCGTAAACGCCCGCAAGATTTTCTAAAAGCACAGCAAACGGTAATAGGTTGAGGTGCTTCTTGATTTTGAGCGGGGCTAAGGCGTTTGCTAGCGTCTCTGCGACTTGCCACTGCGCAATCGAGGATAAGCACACGCCCTTAGGGTTTGATGTGGTGCCGGAGGTGAAGGTCACCTTATCAACGCCGTGGTATTTCGCTTCAATGCTGTGGTCATAGTGGGCCGCATGAAACAAATGCACCCCCCCAAAGCTGTGGCCACTAAATGTAAAGCCGATATTTTCAGCAAAAATACTGTTGCTGGTTAAGAGCGAGCCAAGTCCTGAAGTCTTAATGGTATGCACCATCTGTTCAGGCGTGAAAAATAATGGAATAGGTACGATAGGGGCAACGCTTTGTGCGGCTAGGTCGGCAGCAATCCATTCGGGGGAATTGTCAGCAAGTAACCCTATAGGTGAATTGGCGTGCTGTCTTTCAGAGAAAACATTGGCAATGATGTTGATTTGATCTTCTAAATCAGTCCTTGTCCATGAGAGGTCTTGAGATCGAATGAGAGTTCTATTCACTATTACTCAATGTTTACGAGGTTCAGGAACTTGGATAAACATCACTTGAGGCCTCTCATCGTAGTAAGTGCCCCAGTTAACACCTTGATTAGGAAGGAGAAGTGGGTTGGCTTCTTTTAATGCAATAGGGTTTAGATTCAATCGTTGGAAGGCATTGATCACTAGATTATTCGCGGTAAACACAACCCATCTAGCGCCTTGATCATAAAGATTGACCGTCATTTGTTGGATGAGTCTTCGTGTTGCGCCAGGATGTATCGCTGCAAGATTGCCTAATTCAAAGATGCTATTACGGTCAACAGCTTGGTGAATATGGTTGGAGATTTCGTCCTCAATAGGATGCGCTAAATATTGCTCAAGAAATGCCCGATGATACTTTAATTGAGTAATCCCGAAAGCAGCAATAAAATGATCTTTTTTGTCTTCGCAACCTACCAATAAGTCGCAGAAATAATTGACGTTTGCGTTATAAGCCTCATAGAAATTCTGAGCGATAAAATCTTGAATTCCTTGTCTGGCAGGATTAAGAGCTTCAGCCCAAGTCACTGAACAATTGATTGTGGACATGTTTCTGAGCTCCTCTCGACTAAACTTTCTAAAAACCAAAAAATAATTTCCTACATCTATTAAATTTAGCGAGAGTTTTACATAAAAATACTTTGATGTAAAACTATTTTTACTTTGATATAAAAATATATATTCATTTTAATAATAGTCTGTTACAGTTTTATTAAAGGATCAAAGTAAAAATAAAAGATGAAAAAATCGATTGCCCAAAATCAAGCCATATCGAACTTTCGAACAATATATGCGGTAGCTAAAAGTCGTTTTAGAGATATTGAAAAAGCGACAGGGCTTTCTGGTTCGCAACTTTGGATATTGCAACAAGTGTCACTAAATCCGGGTATCGGTATTTCTGAGTTAGCAAAGGTATTGATGATTCATGTTTCTACTTGTAGCTTGCTTGTCGATAAAGTTGTTTTAAAGGGTTTAATCAATAAAAAACGATGTGGAATTGATACTAGAAAAGTGGGTTTAGTATTAACTGATGAGGCTCAAGCCATTTTAAGCAAATCACCAAAGTCATCAGAGGGGCTTATTTCTAAAACAGTGAAGAAGTTAGATGAGGCGGAAGTGATTGCGTTAAATGTATTATTGGCGAAGATCGTCCAACTTATGCATGCTGAAAATAAGAAATTTAAAATCCCTGCCGTGGATATGTAAGTTTTCTTGCTTTTGACAAATTACTTACACCAACCATAGAGGGGAGCAAAGCTCCCCTTTTTTATTCATTAAAACTTAAAAATATTATTCAGAAATTTCTTTAATTGTGCCACCGTCTTGAAGTGTTAAAAGACGTTTAGCTCCAACCTTGTTGTTCTTTCCTGATGTAATTTCTGTTGATTTAACAGCAGGATGCCACGTATCTAAGTCGTTAAAGTTACTTACTTTCGTCCATACTTTGCCAGCAGGCGCATTAATTGAAACTTCTTCATGAACTGAAAGAGTTTTAGTTTCAACAGCAAATGCATTAATTGTTGTACTTAGTAATAATGAAGCTAGCAATAAACGGCATTTCATTTTGATCCCTTTTCAATTGTTTTGTAATGGCTACGTTTAGACATAAGAAATTTTAGGAGTGCCCTATCGAAGAAAGTTAGGTTTAATTTTTAAATACTATTTGGATTGAGTCGCAATAGGATTGATTAAGTGTATGTTTGATACATACAAACCCACCTGCACTTTAGTACAATATTTTTTTGATAATGCAATCTATATGATTCAAAATCAATTAACCCTATTAGGAATGGTGTTGGTAAAAGTCAGGTGATTTTTATTAATTAAAACTCTAGTATGAATAAACTCACACTTTTTAGTGCACTCATTTTCGTTTTATTGATCGCTACAAAGGCGCAAGCAGAACCATTGTTTTTGCTTTGTAACGGGCTTGAGCAATCATTTGTCGATGGCAAGAAATCTTCTGAGACAAAAGCTCAAAGAACCGTTGAGATAAAACAGAACCAAGAGAATGTTTGGGGTGTCGTTGTTGATAATTTAAGAGAGATCACCAAATCGAAAACGACGGATGAGTTTGAGCCACAAGGCATTGACTTAAAAGACAACGAAATTTATGCTTTTCAAGACTCGGACACCAACGATAAAGACACCTATGTGCTGAGTATCAACAGAATTTCCGGAAAATTTACTGAAACACTTCGCACAAAGTACACAGGCTCACATGTGATGAGAAGAGTTTTGTCTGGCGAATGTACAAAAGTTGATAGAAAAATTTAACTAAGCCATCTTTTCCAAGTCCATATTACCGATCATTTCATGACTCGCAATATTTCAGATTCAGCAGATGAAATAATATGTCCATGCAGCGGAACTACCCGAGCTAAAATCCAAAGTTTGTTTGAGGAGGGCCTAGATATAGAGGCTATATCTAGGAGAACAGGCGCGCTTTCTGGCTGTAGTGGTTGTGAGTGGGATATTTTAGAGATCTTGAAAGATCTTTCAGAGCGTTAGCGTTATTGATAAAATTTATCTTAATGAATTAATTTTATTTTTATGGGGCCAATGATGATAAAAAATATTCTTCTTTTCTTTTGCTTAGTAATTTCGATATCTTTCGCACACGCAGAAATAATTGTTAAATCGCCCCCAGATGCTTTTGTTCAGAATGTTATTAATGAAACAATTGCTGCTTTAAACGCCGACCCAGTTTTGGTGCAAAGCCATGAAAAGCTTAGCGGTTATGTTGAAGCCAATATCATGAATCACTTCGATGTTGCTTACATGGCAAAGCAAATCGTTGGTCAGCAGGCTTTTAATGTGGCTTCTGATACTGACCTTGCTAATTTGTCTGATGAGCTAAAACTATTTTATGTGCATTTCTTTACAAAAACACTTTCTGAATATAAAGATCAGACGGTGAAGTTTTTGCCATTTGAGGGGAATGTCGACGCAGATGAAGCCGCAGTTAACGGACAATTATTTGAACCTGGGGACGAAACAATTTCATTTAATTTTAGATTAAAGAAATATTCGTCTGGTTGGAAGGTCATTAATATCAGCGTGGGTGGTATTGATTTGATTAAAACTTACCAATCTAATTTTAAGAGCATTGTTCGTGATGGCGGCGTAGCTAGATTGGTCGCAGAATTGCATAAAAAGAATCTGGCGCTTGCTGCAATGAAATCTAAGTAAAAGTAAGTGCTCGCTTATTTTGAGGGTTTGTTGTTCAAACAAACCCAATATTCATGCCTAGCAAGCTGGTAAAATACCGATCATGAATGACAATCAACTTCTCCGTTACAGTCGCCACATACTGCTTCCACAAATTGCCTATGAAGGGCAAGAGTTGCTCACTAAAAGTCACGCGCTGATTGTGGGCGCAGGAGGGCTTGGCTCACCTGTCGGTTTATATATGGCTGCTGGAGGGGTCGGTAATTTAACAATTTGTGATTTTGATGATGTGGATTTAACAAATTTACAGCGTCAAATTATTCATAATTCCCAATCTGTCGGTATGAATAAAGCTTTATCTGCTAAAAAAACCATTCAAGAGATTAATCCTGAAGTGACTATTAAGACAGTGCAAGAAAGGTCTACGGAGGCGAGTCTCTCTGTTTTAATTAATGAAGCGGATGTGGTACTAGATTGTTCAGATAATTTTGCAACGCGTTATGCCTTAAATCGCTTATGTTATAAATTAAGAAAACCTCTGGTTTCTGGGGCTGCGATTGGTTTCGAAGGCCAGATTACGGTCTTCGATTTTAGGCATCAGAACAGTCCTTGTTATCATTGTTTATTTCCAGATGATGGCACTGATACAGCGCTGCGATGTTCAGAAAATGGTGTGTTTGCTCCCCTAGTTGGCATGATAGGCACCGCTCAAGCTGCTGAAGCGATGAAGTTATTATTGAATATTGGCGCTAGTTTAGAGGGTCGACTTTTATTACTTGATGCCCTTGTAATGGAATGGCGCACCATCAAACTTTCAAAAGATCCTAAATGTTCGGTTTGTTCAACCACTTAAAATTCCCACTCTCTTAATTAAGGCGCATATGGCTCAGCTAGGGCCTTATGTTAAAATTGCAGCATGACTACAGAAAAAATCCCACCGAATAATACAAGTGCTGAAGCGGAAAATGCTTTGGTTAAGTCTTTCGACCCCAAAGCCATTGAAAGTAAATGGTATGAATTCTGGGAAGGCCAAGGATATTACGCTGCTGGCTTAGATACGAGTAAGCAAGAGAATTTTTGCATATTACTTCCACCGCCCAATGTGACAGGCACCCTGCATATGGGGCACGGCTTCAATCAAACCATTATGGATGCCTTGACACGTTATCACCGGATGCGAGGGGACAATACGCTTTGGCAGCCAGGGACAGACCATGCTGGAATTGCTACACAAATTGTAGTGGAACGCCAATTAGATGCTCAAGGCGTTAGCCGTCATGATTTGGGACGAGAAAAGTTTTTAGAAAAAGTTTGGGAATGGAAAGAGTATTCTGGTGGCACCATTACCAAGCAAATGCGTCGATTAGGTACTTCGCCTGATTGGTCACGCGAGCGTTTTACTATGGACGCGGGTCTAAACAAAGTGGTCACCGAGACCTTCGTTCGTTTGTACAACGAAGGGCTGATCTATCGCGGTAAGCGCTTAGTTAATTGGGACCCCAAACTGGGGACAGCCGTCTCTGATTTGGAAGTAATTTCTGAAGAAGAAGACGGTTCAATGTGGCATATCCATTACCCACTTGCCGATGGCTCAGGGCAATTAACTGTAGCCACCACACGTCCAGAAACCATGCTCGGGGATGTGGCTGTGATGGTGCATCCTGAGGATGAGCGTTATGCGCACCTCATTGGCAAGCACGTTAACTTGCCTTTGTGTGATCGTCAAATTCCAATTATTGCAGATGAGTATGTCGATAAAGCGTTCGGCACGGGGGTCGTTAAAGTGACGCCCGCCCATGACTTTAATGACTATGCAGTAGGTCAGCGACATGAATTACCTATGATTGGTATCTTGACGCTTGAAGGGTTTGTGAATGAAGCGGCACCTAAGCAATATCAAGGTTTAGAACGTTTTGCCGCCCGTAAGCAAGTCGTTGTTGATTTGGAAGCACAAGGCTACTTATCTAAAATTGAAAAACATAAGCTCAAAGTGCCACGGGGTGATCGCACCGGCGTGGTGATTGAGCCCATGCTGACGGATCAGTGGTTTGTTGCAATGAGTAAACCGGCTGCTGATGGAAAAAGCATCACACAAAAAGCGATAGATGTCGTGGCGTCCGGTGAGATTAAGTTCTACCCAGAAAACTGGGTGAATACCTATAACCAGTGGCTGAATAATATTCAAGATTGGTGTATCTCAAGACAGCTATGGTGGGGACACCAAATTCCAGCTTGGTATAGCGAAGACGGAAAAGTGTATGTAGCCCATGACGAAACGGAAGCAAAAGCGCTGGCAACCAAAGAGGGTTATATGGGTGCTCTTAAGCGGGATGATGATGTCTTGGATACTTGGTATTCATCAGCACTTTGGCCTTTCTCAACATTGGACTGGACTGGGGATGAGGCTAAAGATCAAGCGAATATAGCGCTCCAACAATACTTACCCTCATCTGTTCTGGTGACGGGATTTGACATTATTTTCTTTTGGGTGGCACGCATGGTCATGATGACCAAACATATCACCGGAAAAATTCCATTCAAAGATGTCTATGTGCACGGCCTGATCCGCGATGCGGAAGGTCAGAAGATGTCAAAATCCAAGGGTAACGTCCTAGATCCAATTGATTTGATTGATGGGATTTCTCTTGAGGATTTACTCAAGAAACGTACCACAGGCTTGATGAACCCTAAGCAAGCGGAAAGTATCGAAAAGAAAACACGTAAAGAATTCCCGGAGGGGATTGCAGCGTTTGGTACAGATGCACTGCGTTTTACTTTTGCGAGTTTAGCGAGTCCTGGCCGTGACATTAAGTTTGATATGCAGCGCTGCGAAGGGTATCGCAATTTCTGTAATAAGTTATGGAATGCCACTCGTTTTGTGCTGATGAACACTGAGGGTCAAGATTGTGGACTAGAACAATGCAGCACAATGCCTGAAGGCTATTTAAAATTCTCTCAAGCCGATCGTTGGATTGTGAGTTTGTTGCAACGTGTTGAAGCGGATATTGAAAAGGGATTTGAGGATTATCGTTTTGATAATGTCGCACAGAGCATTTATAAATTTGTATGGGATGAATATTGCGATTGGTACTTAGAAATTGCAAAAGTACAAATTCAACAAGGATCTGATGTTGAAAAGCGCGCAACCCGTCGTACGTTGTTAAGAGTATTGGAAACTATTTTACGTCTAGCTCATCCGGTGATGCCTTATATTACTGAAGAGATTTGGCAAGTCATCGGAAAAATGAGTGGTCGCACAGGCCCAAGCATTATGTTGGAATCGTATCCAAAAGCGCAGCCTGAAAAGATGGATGAAGTCGCTGAAGCATGGATGAGCTTACTTAAAGAGACCGTAGATGCATGTCGTAGTTTACGAGGTGAGATGAACATTTCACCTGCGACTAAAGTTCCTTTAATTGCTACCGGGGATCAGGCTAAGTTGCAAGAATACGCCCCACATTTAAAAGCATTGGCTAAATTAAGCGATGTTGAGTTTGTAGACGATCTCCCTGAGGCAGATGCGCCAGTATCGTTGGCGGGGGATTTCAAACTGATGTTGAAGATTGAGATTGACGTCGCGTCTGAAAAAGAACGTTTGGCTAAGGAAATCGGACGGATTGAAGCTGAAATTGTAAAAGCCAACAGCAAGCTGACCAATGAAAGTTTTGTGGCGCGGGCACCTGCGGCTGTAGTGGAACAAGAAAAAGCAAGACTGCTAGATTTCTCAGCAAGTTTAGAGAAGATGGCAGCGCAATTGGCGAAGTTAGGGAAATAAGCTGATTATGTTTCTGTCAAAAGGCAGCTTAGGCTGCCTTTTTTTGTATATGGAATACAAAAACGGTCGTTTCAGCCTCTAGGCTTTCTTCTAGAGAGAGCATGATGTGACCTGTTTGCTTGCAAAAAGCTTGGAAGTCTTTTACCGCGCCAGGGTCAGTAGCATAAGCCTTAAGTATTTGGCCTGCTTTGATCTCTGCTAAGGCTTTTTTGCAGCGCAATATTGGCAAGGGGCATTTCAGCCCTCTCGTATTCAGTTCTTGATCAAAGCGCATCATCGTTTTATCTCAATATTAAAGCGAAGCAAAATCGAAGCCTGCTGAACCCCAAGCCAAAATTCCGCCCCGAAGGTTATAGATGCTAGCGTCTATTTGCCCAGCCACAAATGCTGCCGCTTGTCCTGATCTGATGCCGCTATGGCAATAGAATACGACGGTTTTATTTTCGAATTGAGACAAGTCCAGCGTTGGAATTAGGGACAAAGTGACGTAATTCGCACCCGGAATAATCCCTCGTGCAACTTCATCGTCATTGCGCACATCGATGAGTGCTATGGACTGACTTTTGAGCATGTTGAAAAGGGCAACAGCTTCGATATCTTGATGTTTTTTCATGGCGTTGGTTGAACAGGCTGGAATACTTTAGACAATTAAGAATGATTATTTTACTTAATTTGTAAGAAGGGGTCATCAAAAGCCTTGTCGTGCGCTTGGAACATTTTTAGGATGGCTTCATAAAATTCACGGTAGATACTCGCCGTATTAATTTTATCGATATGTAAGAAATAATAATCTACTAACTTATCTAATTTATTTAAGATTTTTGAATGTGCTTTTCGGTGGTTTTGAAAGTGTTCATAGCTTTCATTCACGTGCGGCATGCTTAACATCACCATTTCTTCATGAATAAAGTGTTTGCTGGTTAACTCAATCAGATCGTAGAGATAAGAAGGTGCCAGCCCTCGGCACGAGGCCTGCTTTCCACGCTCGCATCCATTGCATAATGGGGCCTCTACTTCTTCACTAAAATCGCAAGCGATCCTCAACTGGTTCACAACCTTAATCAGTTTTTTGTGCTCTTTTTCAATCGAATTGCGCTTGTCTTGATCTAGTTGACTGAATGCTATTTGGTGAACAGCCATCTCATTTCCTTCATTATTTTTGTTGCTAAATTACCACACCAAGCACCTCTTTTTGTTAAAAGTTCAATTTATGTCTCATTTTTGCAGACAACCTTCCAAAAGCTTGACCTATGTCAATTTGAAAAGTTTTTTTCAGACTACCCTCCAATCATACCCATAAACCTTTCATGGAGATAAAAAATGAGAAAACAACTCGTAGTAACTGGATTGATCGCTGGTGCAATGACCTTAGCTTTTTCAGCCCCGACGTTTGCTGTTGATGCGGATGCAGCGCTCTCCTTAGCACGCCAAAATGGCTGCCTAAAATGCCACTCCCCGGATAAACATAAAGACGGTCCAGCGTACCGTGACGTGGCTGCAAAATATAAAGATAAAGATCATGCAGAGATAGTTAAGAAATTGATCCATCACATCACCTCAGGTGAAAAAGCAAAGTTCCCAGATGGTCATGAAGAAGAACACAAGATTATTAAGGTCACGGACGTTGCGCAGCAAACTAATCTCGTTGAATGGATTCTCTCTCTCCCCGGTGGAAAGTGGCCTGAGACAGATTAATTCGAGATTTATTGTTTGTAAGTTAAGTTGTTGAGATAGGGGATTGAGAATGAAATTTATAAAAATAATGCTCACAGCAATGATTTTTGCAAGTGCCATGGGTTCAGCAACGGATGTATTCGCGGCTGAAGAAATTTCACAATCCTCAAATCTTCCTGAAATTGGGGCAACTTCACAACAGCAAAAGCAAGCGTTTGCAACAGATGCGCTCAAGAAGGATGCATTGTGTACCAAGTGTCACGATGAAAGTGAGCCAATGCCTATCTTGTCTATTTACCAAACAAAACACGGGGTTCGAGCTGATGCGCGCACGCCGACATGTCAGTCATGTCATGGTGAAAGTGAGAAGCATATTAAGGGGGACCCGGCAGTTAAGGGTCGTGCTGCACCAGATATTGTATTTAAAAAAGGAGCCTTTCCTTTATCTGATGCTAAAGATAGGGCAGGTCAGTGCTTAAGCTGCCATAAAGGGACTAACAGAGCCTATTGGAGTGGGAGCCAACATCAGAATAATGGCATGGCATGTAACGATTGTCACAAGGTGCATCAACCTGCAGACAAACTACTCAATAAAAAGACTCAGACCGAGGTATGTTTTACCTGTCATAAAGAGCAGCGTGCTGATAGTCATAAAATTTCCACGCATCCAATCGATGCAGGCAAGGTAGTTTGTTCAGACTGCCACAATCCTCATGGGTCAACTGGTCCAAAATTACTCAAGAAAAACACCGTAACAGAGACTTGTTATACCTGCCATGCAGAGAAACGGGGTCCATTCCTATGGGAGCATCAGCCTGTTACTGAGGATTGCACAAATTGTCATACACCTCACGGTTCTAATTTGACGCCTCTATTGAAGTCGCGTGCACCATTCTTATGTGATGAATGCCATGATGGTCCTCACAATAGTCAGGCAGCTTATGGCCCGGGCGCTGCTGGCGTTCAAGGCGGAAATGGATTTGCAACATCCAACACATCGCCAAAAGCACCAAGTTCAAGTTCAGTTGGCCGTGCTTGTATGAATTGTCATGTGATGGTGCATGGGTCTAATAGTCCTTCCGGTGCTTTCTTGCATCGTTAACTGATAAAGGTCATTGATATGAAAACAGACTATAAAAATACCTCTATGAGTCTAATTACTCTGTCGGTTCGGGCCGCATTAATTCTGATGTTTGCAGTTCCTTCCTACGTACTTGCTGAGGGCGAAGATGAGGTTGCTGCGCTGACAAAACCAACAAATACTGTGGAGGTTGGTATTGAAGGAGTTTCAGAAAGTTCAGCAAAGTTTGGTGAATATAATGGCCTAAATAAATCAGGGGCTGACGCCATTGGGAATTTTAATATTCGTGGTGGTGATGCCTATGGCCAAGGAACGGGAACGACACGCTGGGAAATGAAGGGCGTTGATCTTGGTACGACATCTCGCAGTTTAGGTGTAAATCTAAGCAATCAAGGTTCTTGGGAGATCGGCATTAAGTATGATGAGTTGCAGCACAATATTACCGACTCTTATCAGACCCCTTTGCAAGGATCAATGGGTGGCAATACCTTTACGCTTGGTTCTGGTTTTGGGATCATTAATACAGGGAATCCAAGTGCAAAAACAAGTCCTGCCACAAATGTGAATGCACCATATGGAACTCAAGCTTTAACGCCAACGCAAAAGGGTTATTTCCATACGGAAGATGTGCATACGGATCGAAAGAATACGACTTTTAGTGCTGGATATAACATTGAGCCACAATGGAATATTAAATTCGAGTTTAATCATCTAGATCAGTCAGGAGCTAAATTAATTTCATCCAGCACGGATTATCAGAATAAAGCTTCTGGTATTGGACTGCTTGCAGGTTACGCACCAACTAAAGAGGCTATGCAAGTTTTAATGAATCCAACCAATTATAAAACTGATTCAGGTAGTCTCGCCTTGAACTGGTCTGGTGAAACAGGACATTTTACTGGAAGTTACAACTTTTCATTGTTTAGAGATGCTAATACGAGCGTAGCTTTCGCTGACCCTTTTTATGCGGATCCAACTTATACACAACCATACCCTATAAATGGGACTCTACTAGGGCAACCATTCCCTATGAATGCCCTCAGCACTGCTCCGGATAATCAGTTTCATCAAATCAACCTAAACGGCGGCTATACAATCACGCCTTCTATTAAAGTTGTAGGCGGAATTTCTTACGGACGCAATACTCAGAATGATGCCTATGTAAATCAAGACCAAATGCAAACGGGTGGCTTACCAAAAACATCTTTAAATGGCGTGGTTGTAACAACGCACGCTGACTTTAAATTGACTGATCAACTTACAAAAGATTTAACCCTTAATGCGGGGATTAAATATAACGAGCGTGACAACAGAACAGCTTCAAGTACATATAAGTTTTATGATCTTGGTGGTACAACAGAAACAGCAATTAACACGCCGCTAAGTAACAAGAAAACTCAGTTGGAGTTTAGTGGTGACTATCGGATTAATCAACGTCAAAAATTACATTTTGGTTATGAGTATGAACAAATTAATCGATGGTGTGACTCTTCTCCGAGCGCAGCACAAATCGTTGCTGCAAGTGGCGGAGTCCCATTAACAAATTACTACAGTTTTGGATCGTCTTGCGTGCAGGTACCAGAAAGCCGTGAAAATAAGTTACTAGCAAATTATCGTCTTGCAGCAACTGAAGATGTCATTTTAACTGCTGGTTATGCCTATGCTCGGCGGAATGCTGACGTTAACAGTTCTTTTTATAATCCTATGCAAGCTAACTCTCAAGGGTTTGAGTTGCCAGGATATGTCGCATTCTTTGATGGATCTAGAACTGAAAACTTAGTGAAGGCTGGTCTTAATTGGCAAGCTTCGGAGAAGTTGAGTATTGGAGTAAATGGAAGATATACCAAGGATGACTATGATGCCTCACTTGGGGTCCAATCAGGTGATGCATGGAGTGTAAATCTCGATTCGGCCTACAATTTATCTGAAAATACTATTGCCTCAGCTTACTTCACTTACCAAAAACGTCAGCGCGATTTTCTGAACGATACTTGGGGGCATCAATCTGGTGCCAGCTTCACAAACCCCAATGGCGTGGCAAGTAGCACACAAAAAGGTAATGGCTGGACCAATAATTTAGAAAGCAATGATGCAACATTCGGTCTTAATATAAAGCAAGGTGGTTTATTGGCTAATAAACTCGATATAGTCGGTGATTTAATTTATTCATTAAGCACATCAACTTATTCTACGGCAATTAATTATACGCAAGCCACAAATACTTGCACTGCTGCAAGTACAAGCGGGTATATCTGTGGAGCTTTGCCAGACATTCGTTCCGAATTAGTCAGTCTAAAACTGGCTGGGAATTATAAACTGGACAAATCAAGCAAGGTAACGGTGGGTTATTTATATCAACATTTAAACTCAAATGATTACTACTACAATGCCTACCAAACCGGTTATACACCAACGAGCATGATGCCAACAAACCAGCAATCGCCAAGCTATAGCGTTAGTATGTTGTATACAGCCTACGTTTACGAGTTTAGATAGCGCAACCAATAATGCAGTAAGCGGTAAAAAGAGGAGAAATATGATGGAGAAAACCCCAGGACTAATTAAACGCACATGGACTGTGCTCAGAAAACCAAGTGTTAAATATTCACTGCTAACTTTATTAGTTGTTGGATTCTTTTCTGGCATTCTTTTCTGGGGTGCTTTTAATACCGGTTTAGAAGCAACCAATAAACTCTCTTTCTGTATCAGCTGTCATGAAATGCGGGATAACGTTTACCAAGAATACAAAGAGACCGTTCACTTTAAGAACAGAACCGGTGTTCAAGTGACCTG
>CAJBIA010000157.1 GCA_903953055.1 uncultured Methylophilaceae bacterium | reverse complement strand
CAGGTCATTATCGCGCTTGGTGGCCTCAAAAAATGAATTAGCCAGGTTGTTGCGCGCGATGTCCGTGCGCGTATACCCCACGGCGATGAGTGAGAAGTTGTTACGCCCGGCCTGTGATGCCACAGCCAGGTGGTTGACATAGCATTGGTCGTTAGCCGCGCCACAACGCTCGGAGAGGATCGACCAATAGATTTCGGGTTGATATGAGGTTACCACCGGCTTTGAAGTACCCGGATAGGGAACATCTACCAATCTGATAATGTCCGTCTGTTTTTCAGCCATTTTACCTTTCTGCTTCCCTTGGGGCTGGGGACTTTTTAGGGTCCCCAGCCTGTCAAGGAGGGGGAAATGGATTAGTATTGCCGCTTCATGTTGACAAGCAGCAGTACCAGAGCTGAGGTCTGGTGCATGGCATCCACCTCAGCGCGGATGTACCGCTTTTGAGGTTGCACATGCACTTCCGTAATGCCGTTGGTCGCGGTAGTGATCGCACCAGCTGCTAAACTATCACCATTTACGGCAGTGTAAGTACCGGCGGTGGTGTCGCATTCCCAGAGGGTGATACCGAACGTTGCCAGGGTTGAGGCGTTGGTGGATATAAGGATACATTTCATATCCCGTTTGCCCACGCTGGCGGAGTTAGCTAAGTCCACGTAAGTGGCTGTACCGGCAGCCGTGCAGTTGCTGGTGTTGAACAAAGTTTTTACTTCAAGGTCGCGAACAGACATTGTCTCATCTCCTTATGCGGTTAATACCAGGGCCTTGAGCATCCAGTCCTTGACCAGTTGCCCGCCCAGGCGCTTGCGCCCATAGATCAAGACCTGGCCCCAGTCTGCATAGGTCTCGCGGAACACCTCGACCGATAACCCAACCCGGTCAACGATGTAGTAGCCTTTCATGTCACCCAAAACGACGGGGTATGAGTCGGCCGCTTCGCTTGGGATGAACTGATCTTTCTCGATCGGGTAGCCCAGGAGAGTTACCGGGTAGCCAAGCGCCCAGTTACCGAACTGACCGTCAGTCTGTTGCCAGAGAGGGCGGTGGTTCGAGTCGGCCAGGCCGCGGATCGCGCCGTAGGAGGCTTTATTCGCGTACCATTTCGCTCCACCTTCGTACTGAGGCGGTAAGGCCGCTTCCACACCGAGCAAGCCCAGGGTAGGATCTTCCGAACCGACAATACCTTCCCAGCGGATGTGAGCCGAGACACCAGAGTGAATGTGGTTAGCGATCAAGTTGGTGTTCGTCAGGAAACCGGCCGGTTGGGTAGCACCCGTGCCATTGGTGAAGGCGCTTTCCTCGCCTACTGCGTAGGTTTCAGCCAGCACTTCGCCCAGGTAGCCAAGCATATCAAAAGAGTTATCCTCCATCTGGGAGCGGGTCATAAGGAACTTGCACACCGCTTCGTTGACGGGGATCTTGATTTGGCCAGCGACGGGGTTAGTGCTTTCCGCCGTGGCTGCAGCCAGAGCCACTGAACCTTGCCAGGTGAGCGTGGCGCCGGTGGTATACAGGTCGTTGGTAGTCCAAGTCACAGCCGGGAAGGTGATCATGTCAGTTCCAGTCGTGTAGACCTGAGCATTGCGCCTGATGCTGGTGATGGTCACGATTTTCTTGATCACCTCAGCGCGGAAGTCTGGGGGAAGCCAGGCCCCGCCGGAAGTATCTACCGCTTCCTGCAGCACTTTCATCGCACCGGATTTGACCTGTGACAGGATGTTGGCGTGTTTGCTGGACAGTGGATCGCCGCGTGCCTTAGCGCGCAGGTAGCCCACAAAGGCGTCCTTGTACGCACCGCTCTTGTAAATCTTGAGCGTATCTTCGCCCATCTGGTTCAGGGCAAATAACTCGCCATTGTTGGGGTCGTTTTTATCTTGGGTCACGCCGGGTATTTCTCCCGCACCTGGGACGGCCTGGTTAAAGGTCGTTGACACAGCCGAACCGGCGGACGAGCTGGCCCAGTTCTTGAT
>CAJBIA010000156.1 GCA_903953055.1 uncultured Methylophilaceae bacterium | reverse complement strand
CGTAGCCGCGGCCTTAGATAAAACTCTCATCGCCATTTTTGGATCCAGCACTCCGCACCATACGCCGCCTATGGGCAGCAAGGCTAAAATAGAATATTTGGGATTGCCCTGCAGTCCATGTTTTAAAAGAATTTGTCCATTGAGCGATGTCAGCGAGCACATGCAGTGCTTAAAAAAAATCACGCCAAAAAACGTGATTAATTTGATTCAATAAATACCGACCAATTAAGCTTTTTTATAATAAGCTTGATACCAATCCACAAACCTAGCAACGCCCTCTTTTAATGGAGTGTAAGGTTTAAACCCGACCCATTGTTCCAAAGCGCTAGTATCCGCATAGGTAGCTTTCACATCGCCAGCTTGCATAGGCAAAAATTCTTTTTCTGCAACACGGCCAAAAGCGTTTTCCAATATACCAATAAAATCCATCAGTTTTTCGGGTTGATTGTTGCCAATATTAAATACACGGTATGGTGCGTTGCTCCTGCCTTCTGGTGAAGCAGGCTTGTCAGCAACACGAATAACCCCTTCGACAATATCATCGATATAAGTAAAATCGCGCATCATATCGCCATGATTGAATACCTGAATGGGCACACCATTTAAAATGGCATTAGCAAACAAAAATGGTGACATATCAGGACGACCCCAAGGGCCGTAAACCGTGAAAAAACGTAATCCAGTAGTGGGAATGCCATATAAATGGCTGTATGTATGGGCCATCAATTCATTTGCTTTTTTAGTCGCCGCATACAAACTCACTGGGTGGTCCACAGAGTCTTGTTCGCTAAAGGGCAACTTGGCATTCCCGCCATATACACTAGAGGAGCTCGCATAAACTAAATGCCCTACTGTGTTATGGCGACAGCCTTCTAATACATTAGTAAATGCAACTAAATTACTTTGCACGTAAATATGTGGATTTTGGATTGAATAACGGACTCCAGCTTGAGCAGCGAGATGAATCACGCACTCAGGTTGCTCAGTTTTAAATAAAAGTTCTGTCGCTGCGGTATCTGCTAAATCTAATTTGATGAATTTAAAATGACTGGCTTCGGGATGGTTTGCAATATCTTGTAAACGCGCTTCTTTTAAACTGACATCGTAATAATCATTGAGATTATCAACCCCAATGACCGTATCGCCACGCGCTAATAATTTCAGTGCAGTTTGGTGTCCAATGAAACCAGCGGCGCCTGTGACTAAAATCTTCACAAAACATCCTTTTGTAAGGCACGCTGAGTTTTTTCATGCCGTTTAATCAGCACCAAGTTTCTGGCATAAACAAAAGTACCTGGCAATTGCCCAAGAATAATAACGGGTTCGAGTTTGTGGATTCCATAAAACAAAACCGTTAACCCCCCGACTAAACTGAAATACCAAAAACTAATTGGAATGATACTTTTTTGATGCCGCTCACTATGAAGCCATTGGACAATAAAGCGCATCATGAACAAAACTTGTCCTAGTAAGCCCACGCAAAGCCAAATTAAATCGCTTTTGGACGTCGTACTAAAGAAAAGCTGTGTCGACTCAACAATATGCTGAAAAAAAGAAGTAAGGCCATATTCCATAAGGTTTCCTATTCGCCTATTTGGTCACATCATCAAGAATGATGGGCAATTTAGCACGTCGTTGTAACCATGCCACACCAAACAAATCAACAATTCCTACCATGAGCCTGTCCAAAGTACCGTAATTAGATTTACCAAACTCACGGTTACGATGGCTAACATGTACAGAACGAATTTGCCCACCACTCCGCTTAATTAAAGCTGGTAAGAAACGATGCATATGATCGAAGTAGGGTAAATCCAAAAATGCAGCCTTATTGAATAACTTTAAACCACACCCAGTATCTGGCGTATCGTCACGTAGCATTTTTGAACGTACCGTATTTGCGACCACAGAAGAAATACGTTTAATCCAAGTGTCACGACGACTTTGTCGGCGATTACCCCCTACCAACAATATGCCTTCCTCAAGCGCAGCTAATAATTTTGGAATATCTGCTGGATCATTTTGTCCATCGCCATCCAACGTTGCAACCCAATCATATTTGGCCGCTTTTACGCCAGTCCGAACCGCAGTGCTTTGTCCACAACTGTGCGCATGACTTAGCACGCGGAGTTGCGGATACTGCGCTTGCAATTGCTTTAAACGCTCATGAGTTTGATCATTTGAACCATCGTTAACATAAACAATTTCGTGCGTAAAACCCTTAAGAGCGACGTCAATTTCTGCAATTAATGGGGCAACGTTATCTTGCTCATTTCGAACGGGCACGACCACTGAGAGTTCTTTGGGTGAGGAAAATTTCATCATGAAATTAGGTTAACCTTTTCAAATCAAATCACCAAGGTGATTAAAAACAACGATCTGATGATCGGCACAATATGCCTGCCAATCTTCAACATCGGTCCAAGCACTCAAGAATACAAAATCTAAACCGGCATTTGTCGACGCTTGGTGGTCATAACGACTATCGCCGACAAACAAAGCGGGCTTAACAATATGACCTAAGCTAACTTCACGGTCTAAAATAAGATCCTTGTTATCTGGGCTTCCAAAAATACCCGCCTCAAATAAAACATGAAGGCCGCGCTGCTTAAATATTTCCCGCAACTCAGACTGATCACCTCCAGAAATAATCATCCATTTTGCATCTGGCGAAGCTTCTCTTAGGGCCGCCAAATCCGGGGATATTTCACAATTCATCAATAAGCGTTTCACTTCTGCCGTAAAGCTAGTGAGTAAGACATGCATAGCCTGTTCAGTCACATGCTGATGCATAATTTCTCGCAGAAAATACTCAAATTTAGGATAACGAGAAATACCGCCCAACATCACATGATGCCGAACCAATGCTTTAGCTTGGTTCTCATCGGCACCAAACTTTATTGCCACATCAAAATACGCTTGTATCTTGAGCTGATTGGAGTTGAGCACCACTCCGTCACAGTCAAAAACTAGCGTCTTATATTCAGATAATGGACGCATCTCTTAGCGCACCTTACAAAAACTCAAAAACCTATATTCAGCAAACATGCCAAATATAGGTTTCGTCTTAAGGATAGAAATATCAAACTTAAGCTGGCTTGATCGCGCTAGCTTCTTTTGCTAATTTTGTGATGTGCGCCCAGTCACCACGTGCTACAGCATCTGCTGGTGTCAGCCAAGTACCCCCGCAAACTACCACGTTAGGTAATGATAAAAATTGTGGCGCTGACTCAACAGTCACACCGCCAGTTGGACAGAACTTCACATCTCCAAACGGACCAGCAAAACCTTTAAGCAAATTAATGCCGCCTACTGCAACCGCTGGGAATAATTTCAGGAAATAGTAATCATCAGCATTAGCCATCATGATTTCTGAGCCAGTTGAAACGCCTGGCAACAATGGCAAACCGATTTGTCGTGCAAACTGTCCAAGTTCACTTGTGTAGCCTGGACTCACAGCAAATTGACAGCCCGCATCTTTAGAGGCTTGTGCATCTTTATTGTTACGCACCGTTCCAGACCCTAGAATCGCTTCTGGTACAGCCTTAGCAATCGCCTCCATCCCCGCCAAAGCGCATGATGTACGTAATGTCACTTCAAGCACTTTGATGCCCCCCGCAAGTAAAGCTTCTGCCATTGGAACAGCATCTTCTACGCGGTTAATCACAATCACAGGAATGACTGGGCCTTCTTTTGCTAAATCTAATGTATTCATGAGTCTCTACTTTTACTTTATAAATTAATAATCTTGATGAAATGCACCTAAAGCCAAGTCACTGCGCCTTCTTCAGCAGTCAGCACGTTGCTTCGCATCCCACCAAAAAGCTCACGACCCATCCCATGGGCGTTTGCAAAACGTTTTGCATCCGGCAACTCTTCAATGTGACGTGCTTTCCATGTGTCTTCATCGACCAAGGCATTTAGGGTGCCTGCAATAACATTCAAACGAATAATGTCGCCCGTGCGAATTTTACCAATTGCGCCGCCAGCAGAAGCCTCCGGAGACAAATGAATTGCAGCAGGCACTTTTCCTGAGGCGCCACTCATCCGTCCATCAGTCACTATAGCTACTTTAAAACCTTTATTTTGAAGTAGAGATAACGGTGGTGTTAGTTTATGAAGTTCTGGCATTCCATTCGCCTTAGGTCCCTGGTAACGAACCACCGCGACAAAGTCTTTTTCTAATTCGCCGCGCTCAAACGCCGCTAACAATTCTTCCTGGGCATCAAACACGACTGCAGGCGCTTCAATAATATGACGGTCTTCTGGCACAGCCGAACTCTTAATCACTGACCGACCAAGGTTTCCTTGCAATAAAAGCAGGCCCCCTGAGGCGCTAAATGGTTTTGAAGCGGAACGTAAAATGGTCTCGTCAGGGCTTTCCACAGGCAACTCAACCCAGCTCAAGCTCTTACCATCCGTCATTGGTTTTTTACAATAATCACGTAACCCCCCAATAACTACCGACTGAACATCCTCATGCATGTAGCCGCCTTCAACCAATTCACGAATCACAAATGACGGACCACCCGCATCTTGGAATTGATTCACATCAGCCTTGCCGTTTGGATAAACACGAGCCAACAATGGCGTATTTTTAGAAAGTTTATTAAAATCCGCCCAGTCAATAATAATGCCCGCAGCGCGGGCTACCGCCACCCAATGGATACAATGATTAGTGCTACCGCCTGTCGCCAACAACGCAACAATCGCATTTACAATGACGCGTTCATCCACCATGCGTCCAATTGGCATATAGCGATTTTGATAAGTATTTTCAAGAACCACACGAACAGACTCACGTGTTAAACAAGCACGTAAAGGATCATTAGGATGTACAAAAGCTGCGCCTGGAACATGCAAGCCCATGGCTTCTAGTAACATCTGATTACTATTTGCTGTGCCGTAAAATGTACAAGTACCAGCACCATGATATGCGGCTGACTCAGAAGCTAATAGTTCTGCACGGCCGACTAAGCCCTCAGCATATTTTTCACGTACTTTTGATTTTTCAGTGTTATCCAAGCCCGTACTCATTGGGCCAGATGGCACAAACACACAAGGCAAATGACCAAACTGCAAAGCGCCGATCAACAACCCCGGAACAATCTTATCGCAAACCCCAAGCAACAAAGCTGCATCAAAAACATCATGTGACAGCGCAACTGCCGTGCTCATAGCGATGACATCACGCGAAAAGAGACTTAACTCCATGCCAGGCTCGCCCTGTGTAATACCATCACACATTGCAGGCACACCACCAGCCACTTGAACCGTAGCACCATATTTATGGGCTTCAGCACGAATAATTTCTGGGAAATTCACATAAGGTTGATGCGCAGACAACATTTCATTATAAGCGGTGACAATGCCGATATTTGGAGCTTTTTCAGCAACGACCTTTAATTTGTCATTGGCTGGCATGGCGGCAAAAGCGTGGGCCACATTGGCGCAGCCCATACGATCCGGGCCGCGAGTTCGCGATGCCATTTTCTCAATACGTTGTAAATATGCATATCTCGTAGGTGCACTTCGCTCACGAATACGTTCGGTCACTTCATTTAAGATTTGTTTCATGGTGTCGCTATAGATGATTTGATTAGTCTTGGATTATCCTCAATGCGAGGGCTATCGTCAAATTTAGAAGGCTAATGAACAAATATAAATCCCGTCATAAATGAACTACTAAATTTTATTTTTTTAAGTATACTCAAAGCTAAAATGAGATTAACTCATGAACATTAATCCCCCTACTCATTAAACTTAAAAAGCATGATTGAACCTAAAGTTGTAGTTTG
>CAJBIA010000155.1 GCA_903953055.1 uncultured Methylophilaceae bacterium | reverse complement strand
GATTAGAAGAGGCGCTTGCTAAAGTTCGAGAGATTTAACTAACTCGCATCACTGGCAGTTTAGAACTTTACCCGTCACTCCCACACTGTCATCCCCCATCAGATACAAATAAAGCGGCATAGCGCTCTCTATCGTTGGCAGCTGGCTATGCACTTCGCCCGGATGAGTCTTTTTGCGCTGTGGGCTCTGTAAGGCGCCGGGTGCCAAACTATTCAAGCGGATATTCGGATGACTTTCGAGCTCTTGCGCCCACATCTTCATCATGAAGTCCGCGGCGGCTTTACTGATGCCGTGACTTCCCCAGTAGGCATGAGCAGTTTGTGCTGAGCTATTTGAAGTAAAGATAATCGAGGCATTTTCTGAGCGCTCTAGTAGTGGTAAGCAAGCCTTTGTCAATGCAAAGGGAGCGATGACGTTAACTTTAAACATTTCTTCAAATTGCTGCGCTGTTTGAATACTGAGTGGACTGAGATTATTGAAATCGGTTGCGTTATGCAAGATCCCATCTAAGCGTCCAAGTTGTCGATAAATCCCTTCCGCCATAGCCTTAAAGTCATCTTCAGTGGCTTTGTTCAAGTCCATAGGAAAAATCAGTGGCTCTGGTAAGCCCAGCGTCAAAATGGTGTCGTAAGTGGCTTCCAGCTTAGCTTGATTGCGCCCGATTAAAATGACTGTTGCGCCTTGCTGAGCAAAGGCTATCGATGCACTTTGTCCGATGCCTTGACCAGCGCCAGTGACAATAATGACGCGGTCTTTAAGATGTTGCTTCGGTGCTTGGTAGTTTTTCATGATGCTTGTTCAATGGGCGCTAAAAATTGGGTGAGATTGTCTCATGATTGCAGGATGAGTTGGGCGCAGCGTTGTCCGCTTATTATTGCACCCTCGATGGTCGCTGGATAATCTCCTGCGGTATAGTCCCCAGCCAGATAAAGATTAGGGATGTTGGTTTTTTGAGCGGGGCGTTTTAATCCTGCGGTACAAGCAAAGGTAGCTCGCTTTTCAGCAATCACTTTAACCCATTCGGGGGTAGCTAAAGAGGGGAATGCAGTCTTAAGCTCTTTGATGATTAAATCACCAAGTACTTGCTGGTTAAGTTTTTGATGGGGGCCTTCTGCGCTAATAATGACCGCAACCAGCCCTTTTTGGCCACAAAGTTGGCCTCGGTCAAATGCCCATTGGGCGACTCCTTTTGTGAAGCCTGTCATTACGAATGGTAATTGCACTTGGGCTGGGTATTGAATATAAACCGTATAAATGGGTTGGTATTCAAACGCTGTCAGCTCTAGTGCGGTATTGAGAGATTGGCTTAAGGCCAGCGTGCGATGCGGCGATGTAGCAATGATGACATGACTGAACTCAAGTGAAGTCTCACTTGAGATACCTAGACTAAAGCCTTGATTTGTTTTTTGAATCTTCTCAACGGGTGTGTTTGTTTTTATTTTTCCGCCATGCTTAATGATTACTTTAGCGAGTGGTTCTGAGAGCAATTGGCTTAAATCGATTTTGGGTAGAAGTAGGTCGCTATCGTTTCTTTTTCTGTTAAAGCTATCCCTCAATACATTGAGGTAAGTTTGCGCGCTCGCTATTTTGATCGGTGTGTTGAGGGCTGCTAAACAAAGCGGTTCCCAAAGCCATTTAATTAATCTTGCTGGCTGATGATGTCGATTGAGTAAGGGTATCAGGGGCTCATCGCGATCTAACTTAAAGTTTTTTATTTTTAGCCAGATAAAAAAGCGGATGGCAGCGACACGCTCGCTCCAACTTAAGCCTTTTGCTAACAGCAAACCAAAAAGTAAATTGAAGGGAGCGGGTAAATGCTTTGCTCTTAAACTATAAGATGAATGCATGTTTAGTGAGAGCGGCAACCTTAATAAGGCGCTATTAAAGTCTAGACCCAAGTCATTGATTAGATTTATAGTTTGTTGGTAAGCGCCGAGAAGAATATGCTGGCCGTTATCAAGAAGTTGCCCCCTCCAAGTGATTGCACGTGCTCGGCCGCCTAATTGTGGTGCTGCCTCAAAGACGGTCACGTCATTGCCTGCTTCGCTAAGCATGCTGGCAGCGCTCAGTCCCGCCAAGCCGCCTCCAATGACCGCTATTTTCTTAATGGAACACCCATGTTGTCCAAGCTAGATAGAGCTTTCTGAGCGGGGTCAGTGATATGCGAGCGTGTAAAACTTGCTCTGAGCCACTGGCTTTGATTTCACGAAGGAGTGTTCGATAAATCGCCGTCATAATTAAGCCGGTCCGTTGGAGTTTTTCATCCTCAGGGGGAAGCGCTTTTAATGCACGGTCGTAGAAGCTCTCAGCACGTTCGATTTGAAAGTTGAGTAGTGATTGCATTTTGTCTGAGGAATGGCCATGCAGGATATCGATTTCTCGGATGCCAAATTTTGCTAATTCATCTAGTGGGATATAGATGCGGTCTCGTCTTGCATCTTCACCCACATCCCGAATGATATTCGTGAGCTGGAAAGCCATCCCTAAATCATGGGCATATTTGAGTGTTTTTCGATTGCTGAAGCCAAAAATTTGTGCGGATAATAATCCAACCACGCTTGCGACTCTGTAGCAATATAGCTGTAGCTGCTTAAAATCTGCATAACGATTCTGATCCAAGTCCATTTCCATGCCATCAATGATCTCGATGAAATGTTCTTGATCTAAATGATAGGTTCGGATGACGCTAGATAATGCTTTGGTGACAGGGTGTTGGGCCTGGTTTTGGTATAGATTGTGTATTTCGCTTCGCCACCAAGCGAGTTTGGTGCGCGCTACAGAAACCTCTTTACATTCATCGACGACATCATCAACTTCGCGACAGAAAGCATAGAGCGCGGTGATGGCTTCACGTTTTGTTTTTGGTAAAAAAAGAAAACTGTAATAAAAACTAGAACCGCTTTTGGCGGCTTTATCTTGGCAATATTGTTGTGGTGTCATCAATCGATCTCTTTATGACCTTACTTTTTAACCAGCGCGCGATAGGCAATGTATAGCCAATCTTTGATGTTCAATTTTGGCCTGAATTCAAAAACATTGCCATGGCATTGATGTAGTTTTTTTAAAATTCGTTCGCCACCAGTAATGATCATCCGCATTTCAAGTCCTATCCGGCCAGGCAATGCTAAACCTAAGGGGGCTCCAGACTGAAGAAGTTTTCTGGCGCGATTGATTTCAAATTCCATGAATAATGACCATGTGCCACTTGTATTGCCGCTGATAATTTGAGCTTCCGTAATTTTATATTTTTGCATT
>CAJBIA010000154.1 GCA_903953055.1 uncultured Methylophilaceae bacterium | reverse complement strand
TCAGAAGACATCAAAGCCAAGGTCTTAGAAGCACATGAGGCGAAAGCCTGTGAGTACGATGACTGGTACTCAGATATATATGATGACACACGAGCTGAGATGTTGACTAAAGGTATTGATATAGATCATGTGCCTAAGTCCTCATCATGTGGTATTAGCTTCACAGGCTTCCATAGTCAAGGAGATGGTGCATCATTCACAGGGTGGCTAAACCTCAAGGAATTTCTTGAGGCACATAAAGATATCTTAATGAAAGTACCAGAGCTGTACCACATGCTAGGCACAGCAGGGCAAGAACCCCTTGTTGCTATCGAATGCTCCCTAGTTCGGGTAAACGCCCGATACTACCATGAGAAAACCGTGGAGTTAATATGGGATGTGCAGTGGGTAGATGAGAGTGTAGATGACGAGCTTATACCCATAGGGGATCTAATGAATTTTATAGAAGACGACATACAAGATCAGTGTAGGGTATACATGAAAGATGTGTATGTTAAGTTAAAAGAGTATTATGACTACCTGCTCAGTGAGCAGTGCTTAATAGATAATGACTTGCGGTATACCGCAGAGGGGGAAGAGGTATGGTAACTAAACCGTATATAATAGTGAGGGCACAAGATGTGCCCGAGTACAAACAGAGGTACATAGTACCTAACAAGAAGTATATATGCTTCGATTATTACTATTACTCTGATTCTATTCAAGGGATAGGAAATATAAAAGATGAGGATGGGGCGACCTTAGTCATCCTATTAAATAAACCATGTGCCCATTTAAATCAAGGTATGTGGGAGGTAGTAGACTAAAAGTTTTTTGAGTCCTGAGCCGAGCAGGGGCGAGAGCCAATTCCTCGGATGTCCTATCTAGTAGTGGGCATGCAAAAACACTAGAGGCTACAGGAGTGAGTATAGAAGCGTCCCTGATATATGCGGACGGATGACCCCTTGCTGGCTGTAGCACCCTAATTAATTTAATAAAAGGAAATAATAATGAAAGCTAAAATTTTAAATGCAGTAGCAGTATTAATATTAATGAGCATCGCCTTTGTAGGCGGTAAGCAGTATGCAGTGTACAAGAACCCAGCCGAGGACTGGGTACACTTAGAGTTATTAGAGTCAGGGAATCTGATCGTGTTGCATGAGCAACACTTATACGAGCTTAAAGAAGTAGTCGGTGAGGCGCAAGCCTTACCATTCCAAGATGCATATAAGAGGGAACACCATGTTCGATAGAGAAAGCAACGAGTTGTTAATTAAGTTAAAGGTAATGACTGCCTTGTGGTTGGTGTCATTTGTTATAGGGTTAGTGGCTGTACTTGACAACCACTGTTAAGTTCTGTATAATATGTTCTGTGGTTAAGGAAGACCACACAGCCTCATCCTCTTAAGGGATTGTTAGGGAACAGTTATCATTTTTTATGGTACAACGTACCACTTTGGAGAATTAAAATGAAATCATTATCAAGTAGTGCAATGTTAGTAGAATTATCAATTAGCCTCTGGACTGCGAGGAAGTTAGACCGTAAGGTATCTAATGATGTAGATATCAGCAACTCAACTCGCACAAAGGCAGGTAATTACCACAAGAACCTCTTAGCTGGCGATGACTCACTTAGTGCAATACAAAAGTTAGCAGGTGTGGTACGTACGTACCATACAAATATCACAAGCCCTTGGAATGACTCAGGGCAACGGCTTTTACCCACTGCAAAATTTATGGAGTACAAGACAGAGATGGCTCGCCTTGAGCGAGAGTATTGGGATGCAGTTAACACGTTCCTACCGTTATACAATACGAAGATTAGTGCTAGTGCGTTTCAGTTGGGTGCATTATTCAACAGGGATGAGTACCCTGAGGTAGAGCAGGTGGAGAAAAAGTTTGGGTTTAATGTCAGGTATACACCACTACCTGACTCTGGGGACTTTCGGGTAGATGTAGGTAACGAAGCGATGGCTGAGCTCAAGGATGAGTACGACAAGTTATACACGTCTAACCTAGAGAAGGTAACGTCCGATGCATGGGACAGACTGAATAAAATCCTGACTCAGCTTAGCTTTGGTCTACGTAATGAGGACGGTAAAAAAGGCAAGGTGTACACCAGTGTGTTAGAGAACGCTAAGGAGTTATGTGGGTTACTCACATACTTCAATGTGTCAGGTGACACTGAGTTAGAGGCTATGCGTATCAAGCTAGAAGATACGTTATTTAGTCTTGATGCAAATGACTTCAAAGAGTCTGACTTCTTGCGTAGTGAAGTCAAGAAAGAAGTAGACGATATGTTATCTAAATGGGGATAAAAAAGAGGCTGATGAACAGCCTCGAGCAGGAGAGCAACATCAGAGGGATGTTGCGTAAAATATAAACTCAATCGGTATAAGTGTCAAGACCTAATTACTTGACAAGTGAAGTAAACTTCTGTATAATATGTACTGTGGTTGGGTAATCCAGCCACACATCGACTCATCCCCCTAAGGGATTGTAATTATTAGTGGTACACGTACCACATCTTCGGAGAGTAACATGAAAAAAATGTATAGCACTATCGGTATGCAGGACACAGTAAAATTAATCAGTGCAGTAGGCGAAAAGCTTACTGTATTGGTACAAGGCGAAATGGGGATAGGCAAGAGTTCGATGCTTAAAACCTTAGCTGAGATGCATCCCAACCATGTGCCTTGTTATGTAGATGTAACGACAAAGGATGTCGGGGACTTTCTTATCCCTCAGATCAGAACACTAGACGGCACACCTGTGTGCTCATTTATACCCAACGAGGAGTTTGGGTTTCATCTAGACAAGCCCCTCATCATCATGCTTGATGAGATAGGTAAAGCCAGTAAAGCGGTAATGAACGCATGTCTTAGACTTATGCTAGAACGTAGCCTAGGTGTACATAAACTGCCAGAGGGGTCGATAGTATTTGCTACGACTAACCTTGCAATAGAGGGGGTTGGTGATAACTTGCCACCCCATGCACGCAACAGAGTGTGTGTTGTTAAGATGGCTAAGCCTACTGCTGAGCAATGGCGATGGGACTATGCACAAAATGCAGGTGTTGACCCTGTAGTTATAGCGACAGCAGTAGAGTACCCAGCGATGTTCGCTTCCTTTGAAGACTATGATCGTCCTGATATGAACGACTACATCAACGATCCACGTGTACCACGTCTAGCATTTGTTACACCGCGTAGTATGGAGAAAGCATCCGATATATTAAAAGCATGTAGACACATGCCAGAAGATGTACTGACTCATGCACTGATAGGTGTGATAGGTGAACGTGCCACTATGGATATGATGAATATTCTTAAGTTAGATAACACCATGCCGTCATGGGCTGAAATAATTAATAAGCCTACCACTACTATAATACCGACCAACGGTGCGGCGGTTTGCTTACTTATCAGTAAAGGGATGACTAACATCAAGGCAAACACGATGGATGCTTGGATGACATACCTTAAACGTATGCCTAAAGAAGCACAGGCATTATTTGCGATGGGCGTAGTATCGCCTAAGTCTCCTAACAGACCCGTAGCTGTGTCTAATAAGGAGTTTACTGACTGGTGTATCGCTAACAACTGGTTGTTTTAAGGGAACAGTTATCATTTTAATCGTGTGGTACAACGTACCATACTGGAGGTTTTATGTTATCAGTAGAAGACAGAATTACTAAGGCTCATGTAGCCTTGATGCAGAACAAGCAGACCTTGTTGTATAGTGGTCTGCTGATGGTAGGTAATGTGCAAGTCAAGGATGACTACCCTACTGCTTATACTAACGGTCGTGATGTTATATACGGTAGAGATTTTGTCAATAGTCTGACAGACCCAGAGTTACGTGGACTTATACTGCATGAGACTATGCACAAGATGTATCAACATTTATTTACTTGGAAGGCAATCTATAAGGAAAACCCACAACTCGCTAATATGGCGTGTGATTATGTCATCAACCTAGAGATAGATGATATCGCTAAAAAAGAAGAGTTTGTTAAGCTACCTACAGAAGGATTGATTGATGAGAAGTATCGAGGGCTTGATAGTGGTGAGGTGTTCAGACTACTTAAGCAAGATCAAGAAGAGGGTAAGGGGCAAAGTGGAAATAGTCTAGATGAGCATGGTTGGGATGAGGCAGAGGCATTAACTCAAGAAGAACAAGCAGAGTTAGCCAAAGCCATCGATGGTGCGATACGTACAGGGGCTCTGTTAGCAGGGAAACAAGGGGGTGATATAAGCCGTAGCTTTGAGACACTGATGCAGGCACAGGTTGATTGGAAAGAGCAGTTACGAGACTTTGTATCTACTGTGTGTGTTGGTAAGGGCGATAGCACATGGGCTAAACCTAACCGCCGATGGTTACAATTGGATATGTACATGCCCAGTCAGATCAGCGAAACAGTAGGTCGCATAGTAGTTGGTGTCGATACATCAGGTTCAATCAGTCAAGAGATGATAACAAAAGCCTTGAGTGAGGTAGTGTCTATATGTGATAATGTAACCCCTGAGAAAGTAGATCTCTTGTACTGGGATACAGATGTGGCATCCCATGAAATATATACCGAAGATACTTATAGCGGGCTCGTGTCTTCTACCAAACCTAAGGGTGGTGGCGGGTCTAGTTCTAACTGTGTCTTTAGTTATATAGAGAAAAATAAATTAGAACCTCAATGTATAGTTATGATAACGGATGGGCTTGTATATTACCCAGCAACGTCAGCTTACCCAACGATATGGGTAATGACAGAAGAGAGGTACTCTCAGCCTCCCTTTGGTAGCATTATAAAAATAAAATGACTTTAAGAATCGACTTAAAGAATAAGATAGCATACCCCTTAGACAGTGTTAATGAAGCTGGTAGGGGTACTGGACCATTTCCATTTGAGGATGTGTTTGATTTAGATCCTCCTGTACCCGAACGCTTTGCCATCTTAGCTGTATCAGAGATAGGCGACAGGATTGATGGTATAGGTATGAAAGTATCAGACACAACTTATGTAATTTGCGAGGGTATCTACGATGACTGAACATAAAATACACATAACTAAGGGTAATGAGGTGGGGTATATCAACGAGATAATTAAATGATGTACTCAAGGGGACATGGCTGTGGAAGTGGTTATGTCTGGGGAGACGGGTATGGAGATGGATGGGCCTATCAGGATAAAGGAGACGGTTATAAAAAAAGAGGTATAGGAGATGGGTATGGAATAGGTATTGATGGATATGATGATGGAGATGGAAATGGAGATGGGTATGAATATGGAATAGGGATTGGAGGAGATGGACGGGTGAATGATAGGGAATATGGGGAAGAGGAACAGTTATCAGCTATTAGATTGTTAAGTGATGCTACTCAAGACATTAACTTTTATATAGCACAATTACACTTAATGGTACAACGTACCACAACATTAAAAGAGGAAATAAAATGAAACATCAAATCGTAGTAATTCAATCAGGTTGGGTAGTAATGGGTCAAGTAGTAAGACTTGAAGAGCATAAAATCACACGCATCGAAGATGCATCAGTTATTAGAGTGTGGGGTACTACTGCTGGGTTAGGTGAGATCGCCCTTAAAGGTCCGACTAAAGAAACTATCTTAGACTACGCTGGCGTAGTGGAGTGCTATGATCATGCAGTTATTATGACTATCGATTGCGTTTATGATGCTAAAAAATAATATAGGTCTTAACACTAATACAAATTATGGGTCTGGAGCGGGGTTTAGAGGGACTACTAAAGGTAACGGAAAGGGAGGAGATGGAAATGATTATAGTTATGGAAGTATAAACGGTCAGGGTAAGGGCACAGGGTTTGAGAATAATAGATGTACCAGACTACTAGCTAATGATTACCCCGACATTAATTTTTATATATGCCAACTGCAACTATTAAAAGGTAGAAGCCTATGATGGGTCTTAGAGGATTTGGGGTAGGGAAAGCAAAAGAGCGTAAAAATTGGTTTAGTCTTGGAGATGGGTATGGAGATGGGCATTCAAATACATCTGGAAATGGATATGGAGATGGAGAATATCAGGGTGGGGATAATAATGAAAATGGATATGGAAATGGACACGGAGATCCGCATCCTGCTAATAAATTATCTGCTATGTCAATACCTGAAGATCCCTATTGTACTAGATTATTAGCTGATAATTACCATGACATTAATTTTTATATATGCCAACTGCAACTATTAAAAGGTAGAAGCCCATGATGTTTGACGGGGGAAAGGGATGTGGTGAAAAGTGGGGAGAGGAAGAGGAACAGTTATCAGCTAGTAGATTGTTAGCTGACGATTATGATATTAATTTTTATATATGCCAACTGCATATGATGAGGTAAACATGAGTAGAGGCATGACAGGCAAAGCGTTGAGGG
>CAJBIA010000153.1 GCA_903953055.1 uncultured Methylophilaceae bacterium | reverse complement strand
TATCCACGAGACCTGAAACATAGATTGCAGCCCCTGCATTCAGCAATACGATGTCACGTGCGGCGCCTGGCTTGCCATTGAGCACCGCTAAAATCATCGCTTTGGATTCTTCAGCATTTTGAATCTGAATATCCTTTACATCATGAAGCCCTAATCCCCATTGCGCCGGGTTCATCAAGTACTCCGTGACCTCTCCATTTTTGAGCTCAGCCACAAAGGTATCTCCGGTGAATGAGATTTCATCCATGCCGTCCGCGCCGTGCACCACCAGCACATGCTCACTCCCCAATTGCTGTAAAACTTTGGCAAGTTTAGTCGTGAGGCTTTGATCAAAGACGCCCATCACCTGACGATGCGCATTGGCTGGATTGGTCATCGGGCCAAGCAAGTTAAATAATGTTCTCACGCCTAGCTCACGGCGAACTGGGGCAGCATGTTTCATCGCACTGTGATGGTTAGGCGCAAACATAAAGCCAATCCCAATCTCATTCACGCTCGCGGCCACCTGCTGTGGTGTTTGATTCACATTCACCCCAAGGGCTTCTAATACATCCGCACTGCCACAAGTGGAAGAGACCGAGCGGCCACCATGCTTGGCCACTTTTGCGCCAGCAGCAGCCGCTACAAAAGCGCTCACCGTAGAAACATTAAAGGTTTGAATACCATCACCGCCAGTCCCGCAGGTGTCGATTAAGTGGGCGCTGTCTTCAATGTCAACCTTGATCGATAGCTCGCGCATGACCATGGCCGCGGCCGCGATTTCATCAACCGTCTCACCTTTAGCTCGAAGCGCAATCAAGAAGGCGGCGATTTGCGCTTGCGTTAACTCCCCGCCCATCACTTGGTGCATCACACCAAGCATGGCCTCATGCGTCAAGTCCTGACGCTCAAGCAGTTGGCCAAGAGTCTCTTTGAAGCCCACTAATAGGCCTTCAAGAAGTTGTTAAGCAGAGCATGCCCATGCTCAGTCAAAATAGACTCGGGATGAAACTGTACGCCCTCGACAGGGAGTGTTTTATGACGCACCCCCATAATCTCACCATCATCAGTCCAAGCAGTGATTTCTAAGCAATCAGGGAGGCTCTCACGCTCAATCACTAGCGAGTGATAACGGGTTGCCGTATAGGGGTTAGGGAGGTCTTTAAATACCCCAATATTCTGATGATGGATGAGGGAGGTCTTGCCGTGCATGAGTTGTTTTGCATGCACGATCTTCCCACCAAAAGCTTGCCCGATACTTTGGTGCCCCAAACACACCCCAAGCAATGGGATCTTGCCGGCGAATTCATGAATCAGCGGTACTGAAATCCCTGCCTCATTGGGCGTACATGGTCCGGGCGAAATCACAATATGGTCTGGATTCAGCGACTTTACTTTAGCTAAGTCGATTTCATCGTTACGGTAAACCTGAACGTCCTGACCTAACTCAGCCAAATATTGCACGAGGTTATAAGTAAAGGAGTCGTAATTATCAATCATTAATAACATCTTGTTACTCCCCGCCTTCCGCTAGACCTGTATCCAGGCCTAAATTAACCAGCTCAGCAGCACGCAAGACCGCACGTGCTTTATTTTGGGTTTCCAACCATTCACTTTCTGGAATCGAATCCGCCACGATACCAGCGCCGGCTTGAACATAAAGCTTATGGTTTTTAATGACCCCTGTCCGAATGGCAATGGCAACATCCATGTCGCCATTAAACCCCAAGTAGCCAACAGCGCCTGCATAAATACCACGCTTGATCGGTTCCAGCTCATCAATGATTTCCATCGCACGCACTTTCGGGGCGCCGCTCACCGTGCCTGCTGGGAAGGTGGCTTTCAACACATCAATGGCATCCATACCGGGTTTTAATTTGCCTTCAACGTTCGACACAATATGCATGACATGCGAGTAACGCTCAATCATCATGTTATCCGTCACCTTGACCGTCCCGGTTTGGGCAACCCGGCCCACATCATTACGGCCTAGATCCATCAATTGCACATGCTCTGCCCGCTCTTTTGGGTCCGCCAAGAGTTCTTCAGCTAGTGCGAGGTCTTGTTCTCTGGTTTTGCCACGTGGACGCGTCCCGGCAATCGGACGCGCAGTCACTGTGCCATCTTCAAGGCGCACTAAAATCTCTGGTGAGGCTCCAACCACATGATGGTCGCCCATGTCGTAATAGAACATATAGGGTGATGGATTTAAACTTCGAAGTGCGCGATACAGCGATAAAGGCGGCGCATAAAATGGCTGTGACATGCGCTGTGATAACACCACCTGCATAATGTCGCCATCAAAAATATAACGTTTCGCTTTTTCAACCGCCGCTTTGAAATTAGCCTCACCAAAATCAGATTGGGCCTCTTCTTGTTTAAGCGCCTGCGCTTCTGGAATTGTGACCGACTTTCTTAAGCGTTGGATTAATTCATCCAAGCGATTTCTTGCAAGGGCATAAGCCTCTGGCGTTGCTGGGTCCGCATACACAATGAAATAAAGCTTACCGGAAAGATTATCAACTACGGCCAATTCCTCAGAGACCATCAGCAATACGTCAGGTACATTGACATCATCTGGCTTAACCGTTTCAGCTAAACGACGTTCAATATAACGAACCGTCTCATATCCAAAATAGCCAGCTAATCCGCCCGTAAACCGAGGCAAGCCCTTATAAGGCGGCACTTTAAAGCGCGCTTGATACTGCTGAACAAAATCTAGTGGGTTAACCCCGCTAGCTTTTTCAATGACCTGATTATCTTGCAATACCTCCACATCTAAGCGATTTGCAACGATGCGGGTACGTGCGGGTAAGCCAATGATTGAGTAGCGCCCAAAGCGTTCCCCCCCTTGCACAGATTCTAGCAAGTAAGAAAAGGGTTGGTTCGCAAGTTTAAGATAAAGAGAAAGGGGCGTATCAAGATCCGCAAAGGTCTCAATCACCAAAGGAATGCGATTATAGCCTTGTGCGGCTAGCGCATTAAATTCCGTTTGATTTAGTGTGTGCAGCATAAAAAAATCCCAAGTTCTAAAGTGAAATACAAAAAAGTCTTGGCGAACAATCGCCATTGGCAGGTCTGGATTAAACCCACCATCGCCAACTTGTTTGCATTTTGTAAACTTGAGATTGATTCATTCAATTAAATCCTCAAATTAGGCGGTCGCTAATTGGGCGCGAAGCTCAGACACAATCGTGTTGTAACGATTTGGGTCAGTGTCTTTACCAGCGCTAAACACGGCAGATCCCGCCACAAAGGTATCTGCACCCGCACGTGCAATTTCAGCGATGTTGGCTACATTGACCCCGCCGTCGACTTCCAACCAAATTTCACGACCTGTTTTTGCAGTATAGGCGTCAATCTTTGCGCGTGCTGCCCGTAATTTATTTAAGGTTTCAGGGATGAATTTTTGACCGCCAAAGCCTGGGTTCACTGACATCAACAACACCATATCCACTTTATCCATCACATGGTCTAAATAGTGTAAGGGCGTCGCTGGATTAAAAACCAAGCCTGATTTACAGCCACTATCTCGGACCAGCGCAAGACTACGATCAATATGCTCTGTGGCTTCCGGATGGAACGTGATGATATTTGCGCCCGCTTTTGCAAAGTCAGGAATAATGCGATCCACTGGTTTTACCATCAAATGTACATCAATCAATGCGCCTGCATTCTTAGAAATTTCACGAATCGCATCACAGACCAAAGGCCCAATGGTTAAATTGGGGACGTAATGGTTGTCCATCACATCAAAGTGAACAAGGTCTGTGCCTGAAGTGATGACGTCAGTAATTTCCTGACCGAGTTTTGCGAAGTTCGCTGAAAGAATACTTGGAGCAATTCTGAATTGTTTAGCCATGATGTAAAGATCTATAGTCAGTAAAAACATTTATTTTAACCGCATTTAGGCATGAATTAACAGACTAATGCGCTATTTTCTTGCTTAACAAGTGCGGATGCTGGAAAATTACGAAATGCAATTATTCACAGTTGGTGTTAATCACACCACAGCCCCAATCTCTATACGCGAAAACGTCGCCTTTCAGCAGGAACACTTAGGCCAAGCACTTCGCGATTTGACTGCGCACGGCGCGCGAGAAGCGGCGATTCTCTCTACCTGCAATCGTACAGAACTCTACTGCAATACCTCCCACCCAGAACAAGCCCTGAGTTGGCTCGCGCAATACCACAAGCTTAACCGCGACAACATTCAACCCTACATCTACACCCTCCCTAACGACGAAGCGGTGAAACATGCATTTCGCGTAGCTTCGGGCTTAGATTCCATGGTGCTGGGCGAGCCGCAAATTCTGGGACAAATGAAGCAAGCGGTGAAGATTGCTGAAACTGCAGGCACTGTCGGGACGTTATTGCATAAGCTTTTTCAGCGCACATTTGCAGTGGCAAAAGAAGTGCGCACCACCACAGACATCGGCGCTAGCTCTCTATCCATGGCAGCGGCATCCGTGCGTTTAGCACAGCGCCTATTTGGCAACTTAAAAGATAAACACGTTTTATTTATCGGCGCCGGTGAAATGATCACCCTGTGTGCAGAACACATCGCCGCTCAACATCCTGCAACGATGACGGTGGCTAACAGAACATTAGATCGTGGTGAAGAACTTGCGGCGCTTTTCAATGGCAAAGCCATTTTACTATCGGACCTGCCAGATCGTTTAGCAGAGTTTGATATTGTCATCACCAGCACCGCCAGCCAATTACCGATCGTGGGGCTCGGCATGGTCGAGCGCGCGATTAAAGCGCGTAAACGCCGCCCAATATTCATGGTGGATCTTGCCGTTCCTCGAGACATTGAACCGGAAGTAGCGCAGCTTGATGACATCTATTTGTATACCGTAGACGATCTGGCACAAGTAGTGCAAGAAGGCTTAGGCAATCGCCAAGAAGCGGCCTTAGAAGCTGAAGCCATTATTACCGAACGCGTCGTGCACTTTATGCATTGGCTTAAAACCCGTGATGCAGTGCCAACCATTCGCGCTTTACGGGATCAAACAGAACAATTACGTCTGATTGAACTTGAAAAAGCACAACGATTACTCGCGAAGGGCGAAGACCCAGCAACCGTGATTGAAGCCCTAAGCAATGCCCTCACCAATAAATTCTTACACGCCCCCAGCCACGCTTTGAATCACAGCTCAGGATTTGAACATGAGCAGCTTGAAACGCTTTTGCGCCAGCTTTACCAAATTAAAACTTAACTTTAAGCTCAAAGAATTACCATGAAACCGTCCATGATTAAAAAGCTCGCTACTTTAAGCGAACGTTTAGATGAATTAAATCGCCTCCTCAGCAGTGAAGGTGCGACATCCAACATGGACAATTACCGCAAGCTCACACAAGAACATTCAGAAATCACCCCGATTGTTGAACAGTTCCGTGCTTTTGAGCAAGGCGAAGCCGATATTGCCGAAGCGCAAAAAATGCTTTCCGATCCAGAGATGAAAGAATTTGCGCAAGAAGAAATCGAAAATGGCAAAGCTAAATTAGAGGCTGTTGAGACTGAACTACAAAAGCTCTTGCTCCCCAAAGATCCTAACGATGAGCGTAATATCTTCTTAGAAATTCGGGCAGGAACGGGTGGAGATGAATCTGCTCTATTCGCTGGAGACCTCTTCCGGATGTACTCTCGCTATGCAGAGCGTCAACGCTGGAAAGTTGAAATCGTTTCAGCAAGCGACTCTGAAGTCGGCGGTTATAAAGAAATTATTGCCAAGATCGAAGGCCATGGGGCCTATTCAAAACTCAAATTTGAATCGGGTGGACACCGCGTTCAACGTGTACCGGACACCGAAACGCAAGGCCGTATTCATACCTCTGCTTGCACGGTCGCGGTCTTACCCGAGGCTGACGAAGTCAGTGATGTGGTCATTAATCCAGCGGAAATTCGGATTGATACCTACCGCGCCAGTGGGGCAGGTGGGCAGCACATTAACAAAACGGACTCTGCAGTCCGAATCACCCACTTACCCACGGGCATCGTGGTCGAATGCCAGGATGACCGGAGTCAGCACAAGAATAAAGCACAGGCGATGAGCGTCTTAGTCGCCCGCATTAAAGATGCGGAAGTGCGTGCACAGCAATCTAAAATTGCCAGCGAACGTAAAAGTCTCATTGGCTCTGGCGATCGTTCAGAACGCATCCGTACCTATAACTATCCCCAGGGCCGAATTACGGACCACCGCATTAATCTGACGCTGTATAAAATTGACGCCATTACTGAAGGCGATATGGATGAGTTAATTGGTGCACTCGCGGCAGAGCATCAAGCCGATATGCTCGCAACATTAGGTGAAGACAACTAAGCCCTCAGGTATTTTTTCATTCGAGTGTGATATTCAGGTTGAGATAAGCACAAGTAAACGATCACCCCAATATTCAACAGCGCAGTGATGCCAAATAGTTGGGGGATATCAACATGCCAATGAAACATCAGCATCGAAAAGATGGCCGACGTCACCATGAATAGGGCATTCAAGATGTTATTGGCAGCAATCACACGCGATTGATGACTTTTTTCAGCGCGAGACTGAATCAATGCATACAAAGGCACAATGTAAATGCCGCCAAAAAACCCAATGAGTCCAATATCTGCAAGCAAACGCCAATTGGTTGGATCACTTGCAAACGGCCACAAGTCCATCAGCATTTGAGAAGTGGACGGGGTTAGTGCATGGCTAGAATAATAGAAGTCGAGACCAAATAGCGTTAAGCCAATGGCGCCAATCGGCACGAGGCCAATTTCTACAAGGCCTCTTGAAAGCTTCTCGCACATGAGCGAGCCAACCCCAACGCCAACTGAAAACACGGCAAGCAATAAAATAAAAACACTTTCATCCCCATGCAAAAAGTCTTTCGCAAAGACAGGAAATTGCGCAAGCAAGGTTGCCCCGTAAAACCAAAACCAAGAGATCCCAACAATCGCTAGCCAAGTCGTTTGATTGCGCGAAATAAAGGCAATACTTCTAGCGGTTTCAAAAATAGGGTTCCAACGAATCGTTAAATCTGGCGCTGGCGCTTGAGAATAGAGCACTTTTCGGCTCGTTAAATATCCGAGCATCGCCAAACTCAGGATGGTAATGGCGGTGATTAATTCTCCACCTGGATGCATCCCAAGCCAGGCACCAATAATTTGGCCGAGCAAAATAGCGACGAAGGTGCCCATCTCCACCATCCCATTGCCCCCAACTAATTCATGCTCTAAGAGATGTTGTGGCAAATAGGCATACTTCACCGGCCCAAATAGGGTGGAATGCATCCCCATCATAAATAAGCTGATAACGAGCACCCATATTGAATGCATTAAAAAACCAATAGCCGCGAGTAACATCAATACAATTTCAAAGACTTTCACGAGACGAATAATGTGAGATTTTTCAAACTTATCCGCGATTTGCCCAGCACTCGCTGAAAACAAGAAGAAAGGCAGAATAAAAATGCCTGGTAACAAAGTCGCGAATATAGCGCCATCTTGGGAAGTTAACTGAGCAGTATGAAATACCGCCATGGTAATTAAAGCCGTCTTAAAGACATTGTCATTGAGCGCCCCCAAAAACTGTGTCCAGAAAAACGGGAAAAACCGCCTTTCTCGCATTAACTCGAACTGACCACTCATCGTAAAGCCTCCCCATTTGTTTCATTATTATATTTTGATAAATCACAAACAAACGCGAAATTATTTTTTATATATGGAGTCAATTCGCTATCATGTTGGACTCAGCTTAATAAACACAACTTTTCTTTTTCGGAAACTATCATTTTGGCAGGTACTCAACCATTGCTGCAGTTGCATAAAAATCTCATTACGACCGTTGCAAAAACAGGATTTAGCTTTTGCCCAAGCGCGGCGATCCAAGCTTGGTTATTAGCACAATCTGATGATGCTCTCATCGATTGGTCAGACTTTGCTAATAGCTGGAATGACATGCCACTAGATCAATATATGGCCGATGGGGGTCGCTATCGCAGACGTCGCTATGCCGTATTTACTGCGCCGTCAAAGAATGGTGAGATCTTATTAGAGCCTCACCAGCCCCATTATCAGAGCCTAAATTACAACACCTTGAATGGGGGCATTGCCCGGGAATTTGAGCCTATTCGTTCGGAAACGATACGCAGTCGTAGCATGCAATCTGTGCTTAAATTCTGCCAAAAAGTATTCAGTGATCTCATGCCAGATACCCCTTGGCACATCGAGTGCCATCAATTCCGGATTGAATCAAATGAAAAAACTTTAGGTAAGCCAACGCCTGAAGGTGTCCATCGAGATGGCGTAGAATTTGTATTAGTGATGATGATCAAACGCCAAAACATATCAAGCGGCACCACCACGATGCACGATTTAGAGCAAAACACATTGGATAGTTTTACATTAACTGAACCATTAGATGTGGCCATCGTGAATGATCGACGCTGCATGCATGGCGTCACACCCATCTTGCCAATCGACCCCACACAAAAAGCCTATCGCGACGTGTTAGTGGTGACGTTTAAAAAACCTCAAGCATAGTCATGGCTGCGTCAAATCAAACGCTAGCACATGAAAGTGCTAACCCACTTCATAACTTAAGCTTCTTCAAGCTCCTGACATATCGGGTGTTCATGGTGCTTTCTTATCAAACGATGGCAGTGGTCGTGGGGTGGCATCTATATGAAATCACCCATGATCCGCTCTCGCTTGGCTTGATTGGCCTCGCAGAAATCATCCCTTACTTTTGCACTGCGCTATTTGCAGGATATGCGGTTGATCACTACTCCAGACGCAATTTTGCTGTAGGCTCATCATTGATACTGATGCTGTCAGCATTGCTCACTTTTGCGGTGACTGATGGCAAGTTATCGGGGGATCCTAGCAATTGGATTTACACCTCGATTGCTTTAATTGGCTTAGCTCGGGCATTCATTGCCCCTTCTTATAGCGCAATTTTTGCATCCATTATGCCGCGTGAGCAATATGCAAGAGGCTCAAGTATCGGGAGCGCAGTTTTCCAATTTGGGCTTGTTGTTGGACCAGCTGTTGGCGGAATATTGGTTGGGTGGACTAGCTTACAGGTCGCCTATTTAGTTTCAGCTGGTCTCGCCTGCATTTCAGGCATTGCGCTGCTAACACTTAAGGTCAATACCCCCAAAGTCACCACCGAAAAAGCAGTTTTTGCTGGCATTGCCGACGGTATTCGGTTTGTAACTAATCACCAAGTCATTCTGAGTGCCCAAGCACTGGATATGTTTGCCGTTCTTTTTGGTGGCGCCATCTCTATGCTGCCGGCTTTCTTACATGACGTTTATCATTATGGTCCAGAGGGTTTGGGTATTTTAAGAGCATCTCCAGCCATTGGGGCCATTTTGACGGGCGCTTATTTAGCGAAGCATCCAATCTATGAACATGCCGGTAAGAAGCTCATGCTTTCAGTCGCAGGGTTTGGGCTATGTATCATTGGCTTCGCCCTCACCTCGCATTTTTGGCTTGCAGCAGTCATCCTGATGTTCTCAGGCATGTTTGACGGAGTTTCTGTCGTGTTACGAACCACCATTATGCAACTAGCTACTCCAGACAGCATGCGTGGCAGAGTAGCCTCTATCAATGGACTATTTATTGGATCTTCAAATGAATTGGGGGCTTTTGAGTCTGGCTTGATGGCTAAAGTAATGGGCTTGATTCCCTCCGTCATTTTTGGAGGACTGATGACGCTTGGCGTCGTTGCGACAACAGCCACGCTTGCACCAAAGCTTCGAAAGCTAGACTTAAAACATTTAGAGAAAGGCGCTGAATAAACTAATGCAAAAAATTAATATTCACTACTTCTGCCTGTCGCGTAGCTTTTCTCAACATCCTGTTGCCATTCACCACACTGATTGCATTTATGATCATGCATGGTTGGACATAACACCAATTCTGCGCTCTCGCAAAATTTACATGCCCTAGATTGTATCGATGATTTATGCACAGCCTCATGGTGTTCAGTCGCGACTTTTGTGCTGCCAAGTGCGTATTTATTATCCATACCAGACCCCGTTCATGAACGTGTTGTTCGGAAAGTGTAATCCTAATATTGATGCAATGGCAATATTAAAAATGTCCTCATTTTTACTACCAATAACAATCCAAAGCCCAGGCAAGCTTATACGTTAAAATGAGCGGAATTATTTACAATCGACAATCAAAAAAGGAAGTTATGCAAACCATTCTTGTAGAGAAAAACATTGAGCAAACTAAACGCGATCAGTTAAATGTTGCGCAATGGCCAACATGGAAAAAAGAGGTTTCGGCCTTCCCTTGGGAATTTCCAGAACAAGAAGTTGCGTATATTGTTGAGGGAGAATGTGTCATTACCCCAGAAGGTGGCAAACCAGTGAAATTTGGCAAAGGGGATTTAGTGACTTTTCCTGCAGGACTAAAAGCCCAGTGGGAAGTTAAAAAGCCGCTCCATAAACACTATAAACTTGATGGTAATGCGCTCACACAAGTGTTGCGCCGCATTAAAATCAAACTAGGTTTCTAATGATTTGTAAAAACAGTGACTGATCATTCATGAAAATACTTAGCTTAGGTTCATGAATGCGACCACGACAACTTCAAACCAACTCCCTAGAATAGGAACTGTTCTAAGCAATTCATTCAACACTAACAGAGGAGTTTCACCATGTGGACTAAACCAGCTGCTACAGAAATGCGTTTTGGCTTTGAAGTAACAATGTACGTAATGAACAAATAATTTAGATTTTGCTCATCTAAGTTTTTAATCGAGGGCAACCTCATCCATAATAAAAAAGGAACCAATAGGTTCCTTTTTTATTATCTTGCAATGGTTAGTGCGCCTAATCTATATCGGCAGGGTCACACTAGGTCAATGACGGCTCATCCATTTGGTTACCCAAACTTACTACCTTATTCACTGCACTAACCACGCTATTCTAATGGTATTGAAATCAATAAAAGCCTAAGACTTGGCTTTTATTTTAGAATTAACCGCATTTACTCTCGCCACAATTTAAGCAAGTCAAACATCCATCCATAATAATGGCGGCTTTAGTACTGCATTTTCCGCAAAGTTGTGCGCCTGCTGGAAAGCCTTCTGCATTATTTTCATCGCCATTTTTAGCATGCTTTTCTAAAAACTCTTTTTTCTTTTCGGCCACAAGCTTTTGTTGATGCTCATCCAAGCCTGCTTTTTTAAGCATGCCAATTTCTTGTAAATGTTGCTCAACCACTTCACCAATTTCAGCCACTAGACTCGGGATATATTTACCACCCTTTTTGAAGTAGCCACCGCTTGGGTCAAACACGCTATGTAATTCTTCCACCAAGAAGGTCACATCGCCCCCTTTACGGAAAACTGCTGACATCACACGCGTGAGTGCAACGATCCATTGAAAATGGTCCATATTTTTTGAGTTAATAAAAATCTCAAACGGACGACGATGCTCTTGGGGAGTACCTTCATTCATCACTACATCATTAATGGTGATGTAAAGAGCATGCTCTGTTACCGGCGTTTTGATTTTGTAAGTATTACCGACTAACTTATCTGGGCGGCTAAGCGGCTCACCCATTTGCACGATCGTGGCAGTTTGTTGCGGTGCGGCAGCAACTTCAGCCGCTTTTGCTTTATCTTCTTCTGTCACTAGGCCAAAGCCTGTGATTTTCTTTTTAATTTTGATTGCCATGATATTCTTTCTTTGATTTTTTGATTATACGGTTTTTATAAATTTAGAATTTTCCGTAATAACCTTCTTTTAGCGCATCGTATAGATTGGCAGCTGAGTGCATTTCACCGTCATACTCAATCTCTTCATTGCCTTTCGCTTCAACGACCGTGCCATCTTCTAGCGTGAATTTATAGGTGGTATTTTCGAGATCTTTCTCTGTCACCAATACGCCTTGGAAAGCTTCTGGATTAAAGCGGAACGTCGTGCATCCCTTTAGCCCTTTATCGTAAGCGTAGAGATAGATATTCTTAAAGTCCTCAAAATCATAGTCTGTTGGGACGTTAATCGTTTTAGAAATTGAGCTATCAATCCACTTTTGCGCAGCTGCTTGAATATCAACGTGCGCTTTCGCTTGAATGGTCGAGGAATCTAAGAAATAATCTGGCAACTTCTCATGCTCGGCATCACTAAATGGCATGGCTTTGCTATTCACTAACTCACGGTAAGCAAGAAGTTCGTATGAAAATACATCCACTTTTTCTTTAGATTTCTTACCTTCACGAATCACATTACGTGCGTAATGATGCGCAAATGATGGCTCAATACCGTTACTCGCATTGTTTGCCAATGAAAGTGAAATCGTGCCCGTTGGTGCAATTGAGCTATGGTGACTAAAGCGTACGCCTGTTTCAGCGATTTCTTTACGTAAGGCTTCAGGGAATTGTTGCATATAGCGGCTGTACATTCCGATTAATACTTTACCTTTTACCTTGTCGCCAAGCTTGTAGCCATCTTTGACCATTTCAGGGCGTTTTGAAAGCATATCGCCAGTCACCACAAACTCTTCGTCCATGATTGGTGCAGCGCCTTTTTCTTTTGCTAAATCAACACCGACTGTCCAACCTGTTTCAGCCATCACCTTAGTCACTTCTTCAGTGAATCCAATAGAGGCTTCATCACCATATTTCATTTTCAACATCGTTAAAGTTGAACCCAAGCCTAAGTAGCCCATCCCGTGACGACGTTTACGCGCAATTTCCACGCGTTGCTGTTCTAGCGGTAAACCGTTAATTTCGACGACGTTGTCTAACATTCGAGTGAAGATCGCAACAACTTGGCGATATTCATCCCAATCAAACGTTGCTTGACTCGTAAAAGGATTGCGAACAAATTTAGTCAAGTTTACAGAGCCTAACAAACAAGCCCCATAAGGTGGCAACGGCTGCTCACCACACGGATTGGTCGCGCGAATATTTTCGCAAAACCAGTTGTTATTCATTTCGTTCACACGATCAATCAAAATAAAACCAGGCTCAGCAAAATCATAGGTGGAAGACATAATCACATCCCACAAACGACGCGCCTTAATGGTTTTATAGACATGACATGCCGTTTTGCCATCGGACTCACGCGTAATGTATTTGCCTTTCACTGGCCATTCACGCCAAACCACTTGCGCAACATCTTCTAAGTCTAAATTATCCGCTGCGGCTTCTTTCGCGGTCACAGGGAACGCCAATTTCCATTCAGCGTCCGTTTTAACGGCTTCCATGAATTCTTTAGTAATGAGACACGACAAATTGAACTGGCGCAAACGACCTGCTTCACGCTTCGCTTTAATGAAGTCAGTCACATCTGGATGTGAAATATCAAATGTTGCCATTTGTGCCCCACGGCGACCACCTGCTGAAGAGACCGTGAAACACATCTTGTCATAGATATCCATGAAAGATAATGGGCCACTTGTATAGGCACCAGCACCCGCAACAAACGCACCTTTTGGACGCAAAGTAGAGAACTCGTAACCAATTCCGCAACCGGCTTTTAGAGTCAGTCCTGCTTCATGCACCTTATTTAAAATGCCGTCCATGCTGTCTTCAACGATCCCTGACACTGTGCAGTTAATCGTGCTCGTTGCTGGCTTGTGCTCAAGCGCGCCAGCATTAGACGTAATACGACCAGCAGGAATCGCCCCACGACGCAACGCCCATAAAAACTTTTCATGCCACTCAGCACGTTTATTTTCTTCTTCAACATCCGCCAACGCACGCGCAACGCGTGAATAGCTGTCATCCATGCTTTTATCAATATGTTCCCCTTGCTTAGTTTTGAGACGATATTTTTTATCCCAAATATCTAAAGACACGGATTGCATTGGAACTTCTTGATCGTGATTTTCTGACATGGCAGCGTCTTCTGGCGTTTTAACGACTTGTAACATTGGTGGCTTCCTGTTTTTTATTCTGTTATTTTTTACACACTTTTTGAATGTGTTTGACTGTTGCTTACTTTTTAATCAAAACACAATATATAGTGATTAGTTGCAAAATTATTACATATTGTGGTGTTGGTCAAGTATTTTATTGAAGATTTGCTGTCATATATCATGCCGCATTTTGGTGCATGTCTACCTCGCTAAACAGCAGGCATCATTTGCGATTTAGTAAGCATTCACTAACCAAAATAAAAATAGTTTTCTGGACATTTCTAGTTAGATTGTGCATCACATTTTATGAGAAAATTACAGCATGTCACGTTTACTCTATTCGGCACTTTTATACCTCGTGCTGCCATTCACTGCCGTCAAACTTTTATGGCGCGGAATACGGCAGCCAGATTACCTAAAACACTGGGCTGAACGATACGGCTATTACAATCAATCTCTAGCAAAACCGCTTATTTGGCTGCATTGTGTCTCCGTTGGGGAAACGCGGGCCGCGAGACCATTAATAGATGCCCTGCTGAACCAGTACCCCCGCCATCAAATTCTTCTTACCCATGCAACCCCAACCGGCAGAGACGCCGGTGAACTGATCTTCCCAAGTCAACAATACCCTCGCATCTCTCGCTGCTACTTGCCCTATGACGTGCCTGGCGCGGTCAATCGCTTCTTAGTGCATTTCAAACCGGCTTTGGGATTGCTAATGGAAACTGAGCTTTGGTTTAATTTGATTGCAAGTTGCCAAGCAAAAAAAATTCCGCTGTTATTAGTCAACGCGAGGTTATCAGAACGTTCTGCTCAGGCTTATAGCAAAATCAGCAAACTGACCACGCAAGGATTACAGAGTTTGACGGCTATTGCCGCACAAACTGAGGAAGATGCAATGCGACTCTCCACGCTTCTTGGATCATCGAATAATCTCAGCGTGATGGGGAATTTAAAGTTTGATGTCAATGCGCCAGAGGGCGAGGCCGAGCGTGGCGTTTATTTAAGGAGCTTAATTGGTATTCAGCGTCCTGTATTTTTAGCAGCCAGTACTCGAGAGGGGGAGGAGGCGCTCATTCTAAAAGCCATTGCCGAGAGTCCTATTCCTAATTTGCTGACCGTCATTGTTCCCAGACACCCACAACGGTTCGATGAGGTTGCCACCCTCCTTGATCAGCACAATATTCCATTTTGTCGTCGATCAGAATTTTCCATGGGGAATGTGGCTGCAGACATCCCCAACTGCCGCGTCATTCTTGGTGACAGCATGGGTGAAATGTTTACCTACTATGCCGCCTGCGATGTGGCATTCATTGGCGGCAGTCTATTGCCATTAGGCGGACAAAACTTAATTGAAGCCTGCATCATGGGCAAACCAGTCTTGATAGGACCTTATACCTTCAACTTCAATGAAGCAACAGAACATGCGATTGAAGCTGGTGCTGCTGAACGCGTACAAAATCCGCAAGAACTATCAGAAAAATTAAATGCATTGATGAGTGACTCGGACTTAAGAAAGAAAATCGGAACTGCCGGTTTGGCTTTTAGCAAGAGTGCGGGTGGAGCAACCCAAAAACTGATGAACTTAATAGCAAAGCACCTACCGTTCGAAGCCTAATAAGGCTAGCGAATTAACTGACTAATCGTTTTAAACGCATCCCCTTGTGCAACGGCTAGCCATTCAAATACAAGAGACTCCGTATTCGTAATAATCACACCCGCCTGACGCATTCTATTTAAAGCATTTAGTTTGTTTTCTGGATTTCTAGAAATCACGGCATCTTCCACAACAAACACCGTTTTGCCTTGCGCTAGTAAATCAAAAGCCGTCTGCAAAATACAAATATGTGCTTCCATCCCTGCCAGAATCACTTGAGAGTGATCGCGAGATAGTTGACGACTAAAAGTCGGCTCACCGCAGCACGAAAATGCTGTTTTTTCTACGGGCTTTTTACCATTCAAATGCTGAGCTAGTTCAGGCACTGTCGGTCCAAGACCTTTAGGATATTGCTCAGTATGTAGAAAAGGAATTTCAAGCAAGGTAACACTTTGTAATAAAGTGGCGATATTTTTAACCACCGCACTAACCTCGCTGGGCATGACGCTCGTGAGCTTAGTTTGCATATCAATCAACACCAACTGACTTTGATTACGATCTGCGATAAGCGCTACATCCATCATAAGGCCTCCAATGCCAGCTTAATGGCCAAGCAACTGTTGATTCACACTTTCTAGATCTGTTCCACCTAGCAACCCTACTGCAGCCTTTAAAGATAGAATGTTGACTAGATAGGTATATCTCGACTGTAACAAATCACGCTTTGCACTAAAATACTGTTGCTGTGCATTGAGGACATCTACGCTGTTCCGGACACCCACTTCATAGCCAAGATTTGTAGAATCCAATTGGCTTTGACTCGAGGTCAGTGCCTGCTCGTAAGCTTTAATTTGCGCAACACTGCTCACTAAATTCAAATAAGCTGACCGCGCATCCAAATCTGCTTGGCGTTTCGCAAGCTCCAAATCGTCTAGCGCTTTTTGTTTGTTCGCGACAGCCTCGCGAACTTTCGAGGTCACCAAGCCCCCCTGATAAATCGGAATTTGAAGCTGCAAGCCGATTGAAGTACTCGTAATGTCACTGCCACTTCCAAGCCCGGTTGCTGTTCCAGTAGCATAGTTATTGACGTAACCTGCCACAGCATCTAGCGTCGGCATATGCCCAGCGTATTGACGCTCCACTTCCTGCGTTGCGATTTCTAGCGCCTGTTGTTGTAAAGCAATCACCAAACTATTTTGTTCTGCAACCTCCACCCATTTTTCCATTGCCACAGGTTCTGGAGACTGGGGCACTAAATCTTCGCGAAGACCCATTAGCGTCTGAGGGGAAGTCCCGATAATGGCTTGAATTGAGCGCTTTTTAACTTCCAGTTCATTCAACGCTGCAATTTCTTGCGCCTTCACTAAATCAAAGCGGGCTTGCGCTTCATTAAAGTCAGTAATCGTGGAGGTACCAACCTCAAAATTAGCTTTGGCTTGCTCTAATTGTTTGCTTATTGCAGCTTCTTGGGCGCTGATTAAATTAATTTTATCTTGCGCCAACAAGACATCAAAATACGCTTTTGAGGACCGTAATATCAAGTTCTGCTGCGCCAATGCCAACTGTTTATCCGCCTGAGCTACTTGACTCTTGGCTTGCTCAAATTGGGCACGAATCTGCTTTCGGTAAATCGGCTGACTCACATTAAGGCCGTAATTGTAGCTTTCAAAATTACTGGTACCCCCGCGCAATACCGAAACATTGTTGCCAAAGAACTTGGCCTCCGATTGGGTTGTGCCAAAGCCCGCGCTAAAACTAACCGTTGGAAGAAAGAGCGCGTCTCCTTGCGCTAATTTTTCCTGACTAGCTAAATGACTGCTTTGAGCAGAGGCCCAGGTTGGATCATGGCTGAGCGCTTGCTGATATATTTGAATTAAATTTTGACTATCGGCTGCATTTGCATTCGCAAAAGCAAACAAAACAACGGTGAAGATCAAGCAATAAAAACGCATATGATTCTTTTAAAAATAACCCTAAAGTTAAAACGCAAATTTTTCAGTTTGAGGCGCATTGATTAGCGCCGGTAAACAAGTCTCAAATAAAACATCTGTTTTAAAATGATCTGCTGAGATTCTCGTGATAAGTGTAGCCTCCATCGCAGGAGCGTCCCCAACCACGACAAACATACGACCTCCAACGGCTAGCTGACGTTCTACATGCGTGTTTAATAATGGGATAGACCCCGTAAAAACAATGACATCATAAGGGGCTCTTGATGCGAGGCCCTGCACCCCATCTGTCACGACAAAACTGACATTATCGATTCCCTGGGCAGCGATATTTTTTGCGGCTTGTTTACTGATTTTTACATTCAGCTCTATCGTGTCTACATGCTTTGCTTGAAGGGCCATCAACGCAGTTAGGTAACCACTTCCTGTGCCGATTTCTAGTACCTTGTCTGTTTTTTTAATTTCAATGGTTTGAAGAATTCGGCCTTCCATTTTTGGCGAAAGCATCAACTGGTGATCTCCCAGCGGAATTTCCAAATCCGCAAAAGCCAACCCCAGATATTGCTTGGGAACAAAAGCTTCGCGAGGCAGTTGGCTCAACAAATCAAGTACAGCGCTGTCCAAAACGTCCCAGGGACGAATTTGCTGCTCGATCATATTAAAACGCGATTGGTCATGCTGGGATGATACTTGCTTCGAACTCATTGCTACGCCTTTAAAGTCAATCTTTATTGCTCATTATAACCGAAGCCAATTCATTTTATTGCTTGCCTTTCAAGGCTTTTTCGCGTAATTTCGATGGCATTGCTAGGGGTCTCTAAAAAACAATTTTTAGAGTGAGATACACCCTTTGAACCTGATGCGGGTAATGCCGCCGTAGGGAAGCGTAAAAACTTCCCTACTCTTTGTGTTATTTTTTGGAGTAGATAGTGAACGCCACAGATAAAAATCTTGCTCATTTCGTGGGCGAAACCGCTGAGATTGATCCAGCAACCAAACAACCCTTTTCCAATTCTCGTAAAGTTTATGTGCAAGGCTCACGCCCTGACATTCAAGTCCCTTTTCGTGAAATCAGCCTAAGTGACACGCCATCAGCTTTTGGCGCTGAAAAAAACCCGCCGGTCATGGTGTACGATACTTCAGGGCCTTATACCGACCCAAAAATCTCCATCGACATCCGAAATGGATTACCGGCTTTACGTGCTAAATGGATTGAAGAGCGTAACGATACCGAACAACTTGATGGCCCAAGCTCAGCATTTGGAGTTGAACGCAAAAATGATCCTGCACTCGCGGAAATGCGTTTTAACTTATCACGCAAACCACGCCGCGCTATTGCCGGCATGAACGTCAGTCAAATGCACTATGCGCGCAAAGGGATCATCACTCCCGAGATGGAATATATCGCGATTCGAGAAAATCAACGCCGAGAGAATATGAGCGAGCTGTTGCAAACGCAACATAAAGGCCATGATTTTGGCGCCAGCATTCCTAAAACGATCACGCCAGAATTTGTGCGCGATGAAGTTGCTCGCGGACGGGCGATCATTCCTGCCAACATTAACCATCCTGAAATCGAGCCGATGATTATTGGCCGTAATTTCTTAGTGAAAATTAATGCCAACATTGGGAACTCAGCGCTTGGCTCTTCAATTTCAGAAGAAGTCGAAAAAATGGTATGGGGAACCCGCTGGGGTGGTGACACGGTCATGGATTTATCAACCGGTAAAAACATTCACGAAACACGGGAATGGATCATTCGTAACAGTCCTGTGCCTATCGGTACGGTGCCTATTTACCAAGCACTTGAAAAAGTAAATGGAAAAGCGGAAGACCTGACCTGGGAAATCTTCCGCGACACCTTAATTGAACAAGCGGAGCAGGGCGTCGATTATTTCACTATTCATGCAGGCGTTCGTTTAGCGTATATTCCAATGACCGCAAAACGCATGACAGGGATCGTTTCGCGCGGCGGCTCGATCATGGCTAAATGGTGTCTAGCCCACCATAAAGAGTCTTTCCTATACGAACACTTTGAAGACATCTGCGACATCATGAAAGCCTACGATGTCAGCTTCTCTTTAGGCGATGGATTACGTCCTGGCTCAATTTACGATGCAAACGATGAAGCGCAATTTGCCGAACTTAAAACACTGGGCGAACTGACACAAATCGCATGGAAACACGATGTGCAGTGCATGATTGAGGGCCCAGGTCACGTGCCGATGCACATGATCAAAGAAAACATGGACTTGCAACTTGAGCACTGCGGTGAAGCCCCTTTCTACACCTTAGGACCGCTCACCACCGACATTGCCCCTGGCTATGACCACATTACTTCAGGCATTGGAGCAGCCATGATTGGTTGGTATGGTTGTGCCATGCTTTGCTATGTCACACCAAAAGAGCATCTTGGTTTGCCAGACAAAGAAGATGTCCGTGTTGGGATCATTACCTACAAGATTGCAGCGCATGCCGCAGACTTGGCGAAAGGGCATCCAGGCGCACAGATTCGTGATAATGCCCTATCAAAAGCACGTTTCGAATTCCGTTGGGATGATCAATTTAATCTTGGCCTAGATCCTGAAAAAGCCAAAGAATTTCACGATGAGACCTTGCCGCAAGAAGGTGCAAAACAAGCACATTTCTGTTCAATGTGTGGACCACACTTTTGTTCAATGAAAATCACACAAGACGTTCGTGATTATGCAGAAAAACTAGGACTAGACGAACAAGAGGCGCTTAACAAAGGGATGCAAGAAAAAGCCATTGAATTTGTGAAAAAAGGCAGTGAGGTTTATCACAAAGTTTAATGCGCTCTGCGCATTCATCACAACCCCACAATTCATCACTGTGGGGTTTTTTATTGCCGATATTTTATGTGCGATTAGGCAAGCAAGTTTTGTTAACGCGTATAATATACCTCATCAAATAAATCAAACTTTTGGCTTCCATTTTGACCACCATTAAAATTTCAAAAAAACCGATCGATAGCACTCGCCCTCAGGCAAGCAAGGCGCCAGTGCGTCGCACTGACCCAAGCAAACGTGATCGGACCGTTGCGCCCAAGCCTTTTGTAAAACCACAAGATGAAACGCCTGTAGAACACTTGCAAAGTCGTGCGGCTGCGCCAACAGAAAGCGCACCTTCAAAAGCGTCTCAACGTAATCACCGTTTTGACGGGCGATTGCGAAACGAAGCACCTCGGGAATCAAGCGAAAGTTTTTCGTCGCCAACACCCCGTCCTAGTCTGGATGACACCGGACGAGATACCCCACGCCGTGGTGGCAAAATGCGTGATGGGTTTGAGGTGGGGCATTTCAATAACGACCGCACCACTAATCCGATGTTTTCACCTAAGCCACTACCGAGCAATCCAGATTTTCCAAGGCTTTCAAAACGCATGGCAGAACTTGGTTTTTGTTCACGACGCGAAGCTGATGAATGGATTAGCAATGGCTGGGTAAAGGTGGATGGTATTGTCATTGACGAGCTTGGTAGCCGCGTAAAAATGAATGCCAACATCGAAATCAGTAAGGATGCAGAAAAGCATCAATCTGAGGTCGTGACTATTATATTGAACAAACCGATTGGCTACGTTTCAGGGCAAGCTGAAGATGGTTATGATCCAGCGATTGTGCTGATTCATCCGGACAACCATTGGAAAGACGACCCCTTACTTCATCATTCACAACCTAAAGAATTTCAGCGCGGATTCTTAAAAGGACTTGCTCCAGCAGGGCGCTTGGATATTGACTCAACAGGATTGTTAGTACTTACTCAAGATGGGCGAATCGCGCGGCATTTGATTGGTGAAGACTCAACGGTGGAGAAGGAATATTTGGTCCGCGTTGAAGGGGATTTGTCTTATAACGACCTTGATCGACTCAACCATGGATTATCTTTAGATGGGGTGAATTTGAAACCGGCTAAAGTCTCTTGGCAAAACGAGGATCAGCTGCGCTTTGTTTTACGAGAAGGGCGTAAACGCCAAATTCGACGCATGTGCGAACTGGTTGGCTTAAAAGTACTCGGTCTCAAACGCATTCGTATTGGCAGTGTCACGCTTGGTAAATTACCAATAGGCGAATGGCGTTATTTAAGGCCTGAAGAACGTTTCTAATTTTTAGTGAGTAGCCATGGATCTAATTTTATTATTTAAAGCCCTACTTTTAGGACTGGTTGAAGGCGCTACTGAGTTTTTACCCATTAGCAGCACAGGTCACCTCATTATTGTTGGCGATCTCATGAATTTTTTAGACAAAGAAAAACGCGATGTATTTGAAATCGTCATTCAGCTCGGTTCCATTTTGTCTGTGTGTTGGTTATATCACGCCAGGCTATTCAAAATCGTACGCACATTAAAGAATGACATTCAAGCACAACGCTTTGTCTTACAACTGCTCGTTGCATTTTTACCACTCGCTATTTTGGGCCTCCTCTTTCATCACCAAATCAAAGCGGTGCTTTTTAAGCCACTGCCTGTCGCAATAGCGCTGATTGTTGGGGGATTGGTGATATTAGTCATCGAAAAAATCTCCCCGAAGGCTCATGTTTTAAACATCGAATCAATGACGGTACTTGATGCTTTTAAAATTGGTTGCGCGCAAGCGCTTGCCTTAATTCCTGGCGTTTCAAGATCTGGGGCAACAATTTTGGGTGGGATGTCTTTTGGGCTATCTCGTCAAGTCGCAACTGAATTTTCATTCTTTTTAGCCATTCCAGTCATGTTCGCAGCAACAGGCTATGACTTATTGAAAAACCGAGACCTTTTAACAATAGATGATGCGGGATTGTTTTTAGTGGGATTTATTGCCGCGTTTCTATCCGCATTAGTCGCCATTAAATCCCTAATTCGCTATGTGGCAGGTCATGACTTTAGAATATTCGCTTGGTATCGCATTGCACTTGGAATTGCCGTCATCGTTTACTTTTGGTAAACCAATAGCGGCAAAAATTTAGATTTTTTGAGAGGAATTAACGATGAAAAAAACTCTTAAATTTACAGCTTATGGCTTATTAGGCTTGGTAGTTGTTTTATCCATCATCGCTGGCATCTTCGCCGCCACATTTAATCCTAACGACTATAAACCGCTCATCATCAAATTAGTCCAAGAAAAGAAACAGCGCACGCTACATTTAGATGGGGATATCCAACTAGCTTTTTGGCCTAAATTGGGCGCCAATTTAGGAAAGGTCTCACTTTCAGAACACAATAGTGCCAAAGAATTTGCGAGCATCAATAGCGTAAAAGTTTCGCTCGCCTTACTCCCCTTAATTAACAAACAATTAGTCGTTGATACTGTTTATGTTGATGGGGTGAACGCTAACATCACGCGATTCAAAGACGGCACGACTAACTTTGACGACTTAATGAGCAAGGAAGAAGAATCTGAGCAAATCAAATTTGATATAGATGGCATTAATATCAGCAATACCTCTATTCATTTTTCTGATGAGCTCAACAACGGAAAATATAGCGTGAGTCAACTTAACCTCCAAACGGGTCACGTTGCGCTTGACCGGCCATTTGATATTAAGACGAATTTTCAATTGGAGGCAAGCAACCCCAAAGTGAATGCAGGCATCAAACTCTCAGGTAACTTTATGGCAGATGTTGAGGGCAAACACTATGTCGCCAAAGGATTGAGTACAAGTATTAAAGGCAACCTAGGAACCTTAAATGATAGCAATATCACCCTGATTGGTGACGTGGACGCTAAGCCCGAAGCAATGGAAATTTTAGTCAATGGCTTAAAATTTGATTTAACAGGGAACCAAGCAGGTCAAACGTTAGCTTTTGCATTAAGTGCCCCAAAACTCTCAGCACTAAAAGAGGTTGTGACTGGCAAACAAGCAAATATTACTTTCAGCCAAAGCAAAGGGAACGATGTAACGAAAGGTAGTTTAACCCTTGCCAACATCAAAGGCTCGCCACAATCATTTCAAAGCAGTGGCATTGTCGGCGAACTTTCTATGAAACAAGGCGAGCGTCATGTACAAAGTAAATTTGCATCCCCGTTCTCTGGTAATTTGGAAAAGATGATTTTTGACTTACCAAAACTTGCTGGTCAAATCGATGTGGTAGACCCCAAATTACCCAAAGGCAAAATGCAAGGCGAGTTTATATTTAAAGTGCATGCGGACGTAAAACAAGAGTTAGTCGACAGTGATTACAACTTAACCCTTGGTGATAGCCAGTTAAAAGGGGATCTCGCTTTATCTCACTTTGGCAAACCAACCATCAAGTTTAATTTAAATGCCAATCAACTAGATTTAAACAAACTCATGGGTGGAATAGGGGATTCAGCGAGTAAGGCTTCAGATCAGCCAAATGACTTATCTGCACTCAAGGCCTTATTGCTTCAAGGAAATATCAACATTGGGAAAATAAATTATGAAAAATACCAATTATCTAATTTAACGCTTGGTATAAAAGCCGACGGTGATCAAGTCGCCATTTCACCCTTCTCTGTGAAATTTGATGAATCACAAATCAAAGGTAGCTTTGGAATAAGTCAATTCTCAAAACCTGCATATCACTTTGACATAGATATTGACCAATTAGATGCCGACAAATACATCACCAAAGCAGAAAACAAAATGGAGACGAAAAGCAGTAATGAGAATCCAATTGACCTCAGCGCCTTAAAAAAATTAAATGCCGAAGGTGGCTTAAATATCGGCCAACTTAAAGTGGCCAATATCAAAACGAATAATGTACATATCAAGCTAAAAGCCAATGAAGGCATGGCAGAATTAGCCCCATTTTCAGCCAACCTATACGAAGGCACTATGAGCGGTTCACTTAAAGTGGATGCACGCAATACGCCAAGCCTTGCCTTGAAGCAGAACATGAATAATATTGCCGTTGGCCCATTCATGGTCGATGCCATCCATAACGATATGCTTAACGGCAAGGGCACTTTAAATATCGACATCACCTCAAGTGGCAACACCGTTGGGGCCCTAAAAAAATCACTCAACGGCACTTCCAGCCTTAACTTAGTAGATGGCGCTATAAAAGGAATTGATATTGCTGGCACGCTTCGTGGAGTGAAAGACAAATTAAATATCATGAAGCAAAATTCGACCGCGAGTGACAAAACCCAAAAAACTGACTTTAGCGAAATGATTGCAACATTTACCATTAAAAATGGAGTTGCTCACAATGAAGACCTGAGTATTAAAGCGCCTCTATTTCGTATTGGTGGCAATGGTGATATTGATATCGGCAATGAAACGCTTAACTACACAGCGAAACCAACCATCGTCAATTCGCTGAAGGGACAAGGCGGATCTGATCTTAGTATGATGAACGGTCTCACGATCCCCATCAAAGTCACTGGTGCATTTGGAAAACCTAATTACAATGTTGATCTAAGTGGTTTAGCGGCCGGCATCGCAAAGAACAAATTATTAGATAATGTAGGTGGCAATAAGGTGGATACAGTGAAATCACTCCTTGGCTTACCCAAGGCAGATCCGAGCAGCAGCGCAACCCAAACAACCCCGGCACCATCGACACCTGAAGATAAAGTCAAAAAGAAATTAAATAAGTTGCTTGGCTTCTAAATCCGAATCCAATAAAAAATAATGATCAAAGATAAGCCGCAAAATTCTACCGCTAGCGACTTTTCATCTCGATTAATTGCCTGGCAAAAAATTCATGGTCGCCATGACCTACCTTGGCAGAATACTCAGGATCCCTACGCAATCTGGGTTTCAGAAATTATGTTACAGCAAACGCAAGTGGCTGCCGTTATTGCTTACTATGCTAGATTCATGGCACGATTTCCTAATATTGCAACACTCGCTCAAGCAAGCCAGGAAGAAGTATTGCAGCATTGGAGCGGACTTGGCTATTACTCTCGCGCACGTAATTTACACAATGCCGCACAAACCATCATGGACGAGTTCGATGGTCAATTCCCGGAAGATTTTGAAAAAATTCAGACTCTTTCTGGCATAGGACGCTCAACTGCTGCTGCTATTGCTTCATTTGCCTTTCAGCAAAATCAAACGATTTTAGATGGTAATGTTAAACGCGTTTTAGCCAGACACTTTTTGATTGAAGGTTGGACGGGTTCTCCGAAAATTGAAAAAGCGTTATGGGCCCTTGCTGAAACATTAGTCCCTGACCAAGAGATGATCGCTTATACCCAGGGCTTAATGGATTTGGGTGCCACGATTTGTACACGAAGCAAGCCTAAATGTGAGCTTTGCCCACTTAACGTTCATTGCATGGCCCTTGCAAAAAATCAAACCAAAGCATTGCCAACCCCCAAACCACGTAAAGCCATTCCACAAAAACAGACGACGATGTTATTACTCTTAAATGGTAATGAAGTAATGCTAGAAAAACGTCCTCCTACCGGTATTTGGGGTGGCTTATGGAGTCTGCCAGAAATAAGCATGCAAGAAATTCCTAGCGAAGTCGCCATGCAGCGATTTGGCTTAGAGGTGGAATCAGACGAGCCACTCCCCAGCATTTTGCATACGTTCACCCACTTCAAGCTTGAGATCCTGCCACAACCGTTACAGGTCATTCATCGTTCACTTCAAGCCATTCGCCCGAATACCATTTGGCTAAATGTTGAGGATGCCATTGGCGCTGCACTTCCTACACCAGTGCGAAATATTTTGCTAAACTTGCAACGTTAATTTTTGAAGATCAATTTAAACGATGGCTTCACTTTACCGATTTAAAGACGAACGTATTCAAGACGTCATGCTTGCGTACACCAAGGTCGAAAACTCTGTGCGATATTCACTAACGCATGGAGGTCGCTATTTGCCTTATGACGAACAAGAGCTAGAAATGATGCGCGAGGAAAAAGCTTGGGCGATGGCAAGATTGGTCATTGATAAAATTATGCGCTCAGCGCACATCGAGAAAAAGATCTAATAAAAAAGCAGCCGATTGGCTGCTTTTTTCTGGTCTAAAAACTAAAGCGAATTAGATTTCGCCCCAACTTTCTTCCCACATACAGTGTTTAATTGTATGGCGATTTTTAATTAACTCATCAATGGTTGGCTCATCATTCAATGCACGCTTGATTGCCAATTTAGTCGCTTCGTAATTGTTTTTGTACATATCGGCTTTGTCCAATTTGCCTTCCTTAGCCAAAGCAGCACAACCTGGATCAACCCAAACCAAAGTCACGATACATAAATCATTCACTTGATCTTTAGGAATAATTCCTTCAATCACGCAATCTAGAATCGCATCGGCCGTTGCCGCTTGGACAACCCCTCCAAACAACTCGATATTAATACTGTCTTTTAATGTGACTTTTGGCACCATCATGGTTGCTGGACGAACCAATTGGTTAATATCACGGACAGCAAACATCGCTGTATGGCCTTTGCTTTGTGCCATCATATTTGCAAATGCAGCGCCTACTGGGCCATCAACAGCGCCAATTAAAATTTCTGGCATCGCAGCGGTAACGTCTTTACCTTCTGAAAAAACGGTTGCTTCACCCGCTTTAAAAATAATTTTAGACATAAGGGTCAATTCCTAAAAGTTAACAAATCGTGAATCAAAAAATCTTAGTTGCGTATTCTACCCAAGCCTTGATGCATCAGCAAACTAAGTCATCATCTCGCAAGAGTTATTCTCATGGCTTGCGTGCTGAGTTATACTTTGCACACAAATTCATTTACAAGGTCATCCTCATGAACAAATATTTAAGTGCGTTAGGCCGTATTTTTTTGGCATCGACTTTTCTTGGCGTCGTGGTATTAAAGCTCATTGCCATCCAATCCAGCCCAGAAGGATATGCACAATACAAACAAATGCTGAGCCAAGTAGGCTTGGGTGAAAATTTTGCACCTTTACTGATCTTAATCGAGTTAATTGGTGGAGCCACATTATTTCTTGGCTTTAAAACCAAACTGTCTGCTTATGTTTTGGCGGCTTTAGCAGTTTTTATGGCCGTTGTTGTCGGCCGATTTAGCCCAGAGACTTTCTTCATTTACATTGGCCTTGCCGGCGGTTTCTTAACATTGGCACTTAATCCGAACACCACTTGCAGCTTAGATAATTTAAAAAAATAAAACAGTAACATCACATCAAAAAAGGGCGCTATTTGCGCCCTTTTTTATGAAGTCAATCTTAAGCTTCCTTAAGATTTTTAGGTAACTGAAAGACCACATTTTCAACCACCCCCGATAACTCGGTGACATTAGCATTGGTGAGTGTCTGCAATTTAGCAATCACTTCCTTCACTAACACTTCAGGGGCTGAGGCGCCTGCAGAAATTCCAATACGTTTCTTACCTTGAACCCAAATAGGATCAATAAAAGTTGCGTTATCCACCATATAAGACTCAACGCCTTGCGTTTGAGCAACCTCTCTTAAACGATTTGAGTTTGAGCTATTGGGAGATCCAACCACAATGACCAAATCACAATCTTTGGCGAGCACTTTAACTGCGTCTTGGCGATTTTGTGTTGCATAACAAATTGAATCGCTTTTAGGCGCAGCAATCTCAGGGAATTTATGTTTTAACGCCGCAACTATATTGGCAGCATCATCGATAGATAGGGTGGTTTGCGTCACATACGCTAATTTTTTTGGGTCTTTAACCTCAAGCGTTTCGACGTCCTCTGGGGTCTCGACCAAATACATACCCCCTTCAGACTGCCCCATGGTTCCCTCAACTTCAGGGTGGCCCTTGTGACCGATCATCACAATTTCCTTATCGGCTGCACGCATTTTGGCGACTTCGATATGCACTTTTGTGACCAAGGGACAGGTGGCATCAAACACGCGCAAGCCCATTAATTCTGCTTCTATACGCACCTCTTTAGAAACACCATGCGCACTAAAGATGACGGTATTCCCGCTAGGCACCTCTTTCAATTCATCAATGAAAATCGCCCCTTTAGATTTAAGCTCATCCACGACAAATTTGTTATGCACGACTTCATGTCGAACATAGATTGGTGCGCCAAATTTCTCTAAAGCCTGTTCCACAATGATAATGGCACGGTCGACTCCCGCACAAAAACCTCGAGGGTTGGCAAGTAATATATCCATAGAATTAAGCGCCCAACCAATGCGCAAAAGTGAGCAGGGTCAATAAGCCAATCATCAGTAATAAAACGCGCCATACCAGGCCAACGGCAGCTTTAACATAATCAGCATCCGGCTCGTCACCTAAGCCCAATTCTGGTCGGGCTTGCAACACCCCACGATAAGGCAAGGCTTCGACCAGTTTGACCCCTATTGCGCCAGCGCCACTCGCTAACACCATGCCTAATAACTTATCTGGCCACTGAAAGGATTGTGTCCGCCAGCAATAAGCCGCATCCTCAAAGTCCCCCACCACAGCAAAGCATGCAGCCGTCACTCTTGCTGGCAGCCAATCTAAATAATAAAAAGCGCGCTGGGAGAAATTATAAAATGAGCTGTTGTGGGTAGGCTGGGCCCATTGAGTTTGAAGCGTATGCGCCAATCGATAAAATAGGGCGCCTGCTGGGCCAAGCACTGTAAACCAAAAGATTGGTGCAAACATCCCTTGATGGGCACGTTTTAATGTCGTTTCAATACATACCGAAGCAATTTGAGCCGCATTGTAATGGTCAGTTTCTGTGTTTTCCCACTCAGCTAACAATTGACGCGCAGGAGCGATGTTTTGATCTTTTAAATTAACGCCAATTTTTTCGGCATGCTGCCCAAAATAACTAAATCGTAATGTGAAATAAAGCACAACAAGACTGATCAGAAATGCTGCAAAATAACCAACCAATAACAAGACGAGCACATAGGCAACACCCAAAACAACCGCTGGGGCCAAAACGCCTAAACACCAAGCAATAATGCCATGCTGATGCGTCCCGCCATTAAAAGTGCGATCTAAAAAACTCGCATAAGGCGCAAAAATACTTTGCAGCCAATTTTGTTCAATTAATGGCCGATAATAGGTCAGCAACAAAGCTAAAATGAGCGGTAAAACTTTCAAGAATTTTCTCCCGCTTTCTTTTCCAAAGGCATCTCGACCCGCAAAACACTATGGTCAAGAATCTCTACTGTCGGCAAGATCAATTTCATGTCATGGGCTTTGCAATAATCAAGTAATACAGAATAGGTCTTACCGTAAGCGAGCAATGGGTGTGCTTTAATTTGGGCAACCGCCACCTTCTGTGGCTCAATATGACCCAATTTCAAAGGCTCCTTTACTTCAACGGGATGGTCCACAACAAAACCAGTACGTGCCAGCAGCTCTTTATAAGAGGTTGTCCGTGGATCCGTCATGACGAGCGATAGTGAAGCGCCATGCGCAATATTTTGCTGTTTCATATAAAACAACACTTCGTTTTGTTTGCTGCTCAGCTTGGAATAAGGTCCCTCAGCATCCAAATACACATAATCATAAACAGGGGAGGTCGCAATTTCAAAGCTAGCACTTGAGAATAATCCCCACCACCACAGCATTGCAATAATAGGTAATGCAAAAAATAAAATAAAATAGGGTAATTGTTTTTTCACTGTATTGAGTTTGCTCTTAAGTTAAATATTGACCATCAATGCGATAGAACCGCTCGAGTAAAAGATACCACAACCTCGCCAGCGTTGCACTTATTCAGTCGCGACTTATATTGGTATAATGACATTTTACTTAATAAAGCCGCGCATGTTTGCGCCACACTTTTATGACCTCCATTAAAAATACAGCCACATTGCTTGTGACTTGCCCTGACCAAAAAGGTATTGTGGCTGCAATTGCTGATTTCTTACTGCAACATGATGCCAACATTCTGCATGCGGACCAACATCAGGATGCTGAAAATAACCTGTTCTTAATGCGCGTTGAATGGGATCTGACCGGCTCAAAAATTAATGCCGATAACTTCGCTGACCATTTCTCTGACATCGCAACACGGTTCAAAATGGAATGGCAACTCAAGCTTGCGCAAAAACGTCCACGTTTAGCCATTATGGTTTCTCAATATGACCATTGTTTGGCAGATTTATTGCATCGCCATCAAAGTGGTGAACTCGCTTGTGATATCGCAATGGTGATCAGTAACCATATGGATACTGCTCGATTAGCAGAGTTTTATGGCATTCCATTCCATCACATTGTGGTGACTAAAGACAATAAGGCACAGGCAGAAGCGAAGCAGTTTGCATTGTTTGATGCAGCAGAAGTTGATTTGATTGTACTAGCACGCTACATGCAAATTCTTTCACCAGATTTTGTTAAGCGTTATCCTCAACGCATTATCAATATTCACCACTCATTCTTACCCGCGTTTATTGGCGCAAGACCATACCACCGAGCCTTTGAGCGTGGTGTGAAACTTATTGGGGCGACCAGCCATTATGTAACCGAAGTATTGGATGAAGGCCCAATTATCGAGCAAGATATTGACCGCATTTCACACCGTGACCAAGTAGAAGATCTTATCCAAAAGGGCCGAGATTTAGAGCGCATCGTTTTATCTCGTGCTGTGCGTTGGCATATTGAAAACCGTATCTTGCCTTACGCAAATAAGACCGTCATTTTTGATTAATTAGAAATAAAAAAGCCGCTTGAAATACAAGCGGCTTTTTTACATCCTCACTTAAAATTGACTAACACCAGGAATCCAAGAAGTACCTGCAAGTGGTACTTTAGCCATTGCCGAAGCTTCAATCGTTAATGCCACTAAATCTTCAGGCTCCAGATTATGCAAATGTGATTTACCACAAGCGCGCGCAATGACTTGGGCTTCCATGGTCATCACAGTGAGATAATTAGCCAAACGATGGCCGGCTTTCACAGGATCCAATCGCTTCATCAGCTCAGGGTCTTGGGTCGTAATACCAGCAGGATCACGACCTTCATGCCAGTCATCATAAGCCCCAGCAGTTGTACCAAGCTTGTTGTACTCCTCTTCTAGCTCAGGATCATTATCGCCAATGGCAATCAACGCTGCGGTACCAATGGCAACTGCATCTGCGCCTAATGCTAAAGCCTTCGCCACGTCAGCACCATTACGAATGCCACCAGAGACAATCAACTGCACTTTCCGATGCATGCCTAAATCTTGAAGTGATTGTACAGCTGGACGAATTGCAGCCAAGATAGGAATACCCACATGTTCAATAAACACTTCTTGGGTCGCAGCAGTTCCACCTTGCATACCATCTAATACAATTACATCTGCCCCCGCTTTTACGGCAAGCGCAACATCAAAATAAGGGCGAGTTGCACCAATTTTCACGTAAATAGGCTTTTCCCAATCCGTAATTTCACGGAGTTCAGCAATCTTAATTTCCAAATCGTCTGGGCCAGTCCAATCCGGATGACGACAGGCTGAACGTTGGTCAATGCCTTCTGGCAAGCAACGCATTTTTGCTACGCGTGCACTAATTTTCTGGCCCAGCAACATACCACCACCGCCTGGTTTAGCCCCTTGTCCGACCACAAGCTCAATTGCATCTGCTTTACGTAAGTCATCTGGGTTCATGCCATAACGTGATGGCAAGTATTGATAAACCAAAATTTTAGATTGCCCACGTTCTTCAGGCGTCATGCCCCCGTCACCTGTAGTGGTCGATGTACCAACCGCACCGGCGCCTCGACCTAAAGCTTCCTTTGCCGGTGCTGATAATGCGCCAAAGCTCATGCCTGCGATAGTTACTGGCGTTTTAAGATGAATCGGTTTTTTGGCGAAACGCGTTCCAAGCACCACATCTGTGCCACATTTCTCACGATACCCCTCAAGTGGGTAACGACTCATGGACGCGCCAAGAAATAATAAATCATCAAAATGTGGCAACTTACGTTTGGCACCACCGCCACGAATATCATAAATACCCGTTGCTGCAGCGCGTCGAATTTGTGAGTTGGTCACTCGGTCAAAGGTCGCGGATTGTTGCGGTTCCGTTTGAGGTATTTTGTTAGGAGTATCGCTCATATTAGTAGGCTCCTGATTTAGCTACATTAAAGTGATATAAAGTGCGTGCTGAGCCGTATAAAGTGAAACTGTCTGGATCAACGTTTGCATGACCTGATTGCTCAAGTAAATCCACAAGGGTTTTTCGTTCAGCAGGCCCCATTGTTTTAACTTCGCAATCCGCGCCTAAACTTTTTACTTTGCCACGGACAAATAAATGGGCCTCATAAATAGAATCGCCTAATCCCTCACCAGCATCGCCTAGTACCACCATATTGCCTGCTTGTGCCATAAAAGCTGAGAAACTACCGACCGATCCACCCACAACAATATCGGCACCTTTAAGTGAAATGCCGCAACGCAAACCCGCGTCCCCATCAATCACAAGCAAGCCACCATTCGCTGTTGCACCAGCGGCATTAGAAGCAAAACCTTTCACATGCACGCGACCAGACATCATGTTTTCAGCCACGCCGGAACCAACGCTACCTTCAATCGTGATATCTGCAATTTGATTCATACCAGCTGCGTAGTAACCTGCGTGTCCATGTATGGTAACTTTTGCTTCCGATTTCAAACCAACGGCAATGTTATGCGCGCCGTTTGGATTATTAATTTCAATGTGCTTGCCATTCAAGCCACTTGCATCGCCATGTAAGAATTGATTGACCTCACGCAATGGCGTCGTCGCCAAATCGTATTTTAGACTTTCCATACGTACATCTCCTTAGGTGAGGGTTCAAACACTTTTGCATTTTTGATATCTGGCAAGTGGGCCAATGAACGAAACTCTGAAGCAATTGCCACATAATCATCATGCTCAGCAACCACTGCTGGCTTACATGCAAATGGGTCACGTACCAATGCCAATTGATCTTTAGTCCCCATCAGTAATGTGTAAAAACCATCCAGCTCTTCGAATCCGTGCTCAAGCGCAGTCTTCAAATCGTCACCCTCTCGCATACGCCATTCCAAGAAACGGCAGGCCGCTTCGGTGTCATTGTCCGTCTCGAAGTGAATTCCTTCATATTGCAATTTGCGACGTAAGCTAGGTGCATTTGATAGCGATCCATTATGAACGAGACACCAATCTTGCCCTGCTGTGAATGGGTGAGCATGGGCTGGCGTTATCGCAGACTCTGTTGCCATACGGGTATGGCCTACTAAATGACTACCGCTTAATTGACTAAAGCCGTAACGTGCCGCCACTTCTGCTGGCGTTCCAACATCTTTATATATGTCCATCAACTGACCAATCGCCAATAAATGAACTTGCGGGTAATGCTCTTTCAACCACGTTTTGACCGTTTCCGGCTCGATATGGGTCGTCAGGACCGCATGATTAGCTTTTTGCGCAAAGTTAATTACTTTGCTACCCAAATGCGTCAAAAAATCATGCGAAAGTTTTGGCCAGTTAAAATCTGGCTCACCGGTATATAAACTAAACTTACGCTCGTTGTCCCCAACTGCATCGCCAAATACTGCCAGTCCTGCAGAGTCTGGTCCACGTTCAGTCATACCAATCAACATCGGCAGCATTAACTCGCCAATATTGGCCCGCATTTTTGGATTCTTAACCAACAATCCTACAATTCCACACATCTTAATCTCCTTAACACTTCTAAATTCTTTGTAATTTCTTCTTAGAAAAATTCGACGTAACGTTTGATTTCCCAATCTGAAACATGACGCATGTATTCCACCCACTCCATGTCTTTCAACATAATGAATTCTTCTGATAGATCATTGCCCAAAGCGTCGCGAATGACAGCATCCTCCTCAAAAGCACGAATAGCTTCATTAAGATTCTGAGGAAGGATGCCAATACCATGCTCTTTAAGCTGGGCTGGCGAATAGTCATAAAGATTATCTGGCGTTCCTGGACCAGCACTGAGTTCCCTCTCTACGCCATCTAACCCGGCAGCGATGACAGCAGCGGTTGTTAGATATGGGTTAGATGAGCCATCTGGCAAGCGCAATTCCAAGCGACCATAAGGAATCCGCACCATGGTAGAGCGATTGTTATTACCGTAAGAAATATAGGCAGGGGCCCAAGTTGCACCTGAGAGCGATCGACCAACTACCAGACGTTTATATGAGTTCACAGTTGGCGCAGCCAGAGCAGTCAATGCTGGGGCGTGTGCCAAAATACCAGCCATAAAGTGATAAGCAAGTTTTGATAACCCATGACCTGTTTTATCATTATCGTCATGGAATAAATTCTTCTTACCATCGCCAATCGACATGTGCATGTGCATCCCATTGCCTGGACGATTGCTAAACGGCTTAGGCATAAATGAGCAGATCATTCCCATTTGATTTGCGATCTCACTCGCCGCCATTTTGAACATGATGTAATCATCAGCACTCTTCAAACAGTCAGCATAGGTATAGTTGATTTCAAATTGACCATTCGCATCTTCGTGGTCGATTTGGTAGACGTCTAATCCGGCTGAAATTAATGCTTCTGTGAGCTTTTCTAAATAAGCTGATTGACGTGTAATGCCTTTATAGTCGTAACATGGTTTTTGCAAAGTATCGGTTTCATCAAACGGATGAATATTGCCCTGCTCATCCATCTTGAGGAGTGAAAATTCTGGCTCAAGTCCTGTATATAAAGTCCATCCATGCTGCGTCAGACGATCGATCTGCTTCTGAAGAACTACGCGTGAATCATAGCCATATGGCTCCCCATTGACGTGACCATTACAAATAATACGAGCATAGCCTGGCTGCCATGGTATTAATGAAAGCGTTGATAAGTCACCCACAGCCATATAGTCAGGTCCATTAGGAGCAATCCCCATGCCCCAAATCGCTCCGCCAGCAAACCCTGCGCCTATCGTCAAGATATCTTCTAAATGTGCAGATGGAACCGACTTCACCTTTGCAACACCGTGAATATCAACAAACTGCGCCAAAATATATTTAACTTGATGGTCTGCTAAAAACTTTTTTGCTTCTGCTAACGATTTCATTTCTGTTCCCCTAAAAACATTGCTTTATTGAAAACGACAAATCAAACCGACTGCGCCACCACCAAGCTCTTGCGCAATCTCAATTAAAACTTCCCACAAATACGACCCATAAGTGCCGTCACACCAAATACGATACACTTGCTCACCACCTAAACTTTCACGAATCAGCGTGGCTGAAATACCAGCAATTTGCGTCATGACTAGTCCATGACTGGGCAATGCAGAATTGCGTAAATCCAACGTACATAATTCTGATAAAAGATTGAGCACCTCGTGACCGCCTAGAATAAATGCCGCATCATTCCTGGCCACTTGATAAGCACATGGAGTATTGGCTTGATCGAATGCTCTTAAGCCCTCACACGCATTACCTTGTGCTTGATCTTCCACAAGAAACTCACTACCACCCAAGCGCAACACTAAGGTATTTGGTGCGCCCTCGACCCAGGCATTAATTAAATCAGGCGTTTTAATCCCTTGTTGATTAAGCCAATCGGCCGCTTTGGGGCCCTTAATACCAAACCGTGCAAAACAACTAACATCCGTGACCGCTAAGATTTTCTTGTGCATTTCTTCTACTTCATTACCTTCAAAACTTAAGGCAACTTCCATGCCATGATGCATTCCTATCTGGGCTTGCATGGTTTGATGGGCATATGCAACTGGTGAGGTTTTAATTAACGTTGTCATATTGATATCCCCTTTAATTCGCATTAAAAAATGGTGCCGTCGCCACGGTTGCTTTGGCAATGCTTCCGTTATCAGTGCGAATATCAAATACATAATCCAGTTGAGACTGATGGGGGGCAACATAAGCAAGTCCAATGACCCGATTCGCTGACGGGCTATAACTAACGCTCGTCACGCGACCTTTAATGACGCCGTTTTCTATCACCAAATTACAATCTTGTGGCATCTCACCTTTGTAATTCAATGGCAACACGAAGGGCACCAACACTTTGGTGAGTGGTTTTTTAGCAATAATTTCTAGGCTACGTTTACCAATAAAAAAAGGTTTGTCCATATGCAAAGCGTGTTCTACTCGCATTTCAAATGGATTAGTTAAACCATCGGTATCTATGCCCGGCAATGGGTGACCCAGTTCTAGTCTTAGTAAACGTTGGGTATCCGTCCCAAATGGACGAATATCTTCATCTTTTCCTGCCGCTAATAACGCTTTCCAGATGGATAAGGCATAAGGACTTGGCATATAAATCTCATATGCCTGTTTAGCAACAAATGCAGCCCGAACGATGCGCACAGAAACACCGCTAATGTTGGTATGAGTTGAGCGACCCATTGGGAGTGCATCATCAGACAAATCAATACTGACTAGCTTACTCAACACTTTGGATGCTTTTGGCCCAGCAATATTAATCACCCCATAAGCACTCGTGACATTCACGAGCGTCACATTGAGCTTCCAAATTTGTAGCCAACGTTGCATTTCACGGTAGACAGCAGGGGCGTTAGCAGTACTAATCGTTACAAAGAAGAGTTCATTGGCTAATCGTGTTGCAATGCCGTCATCTACCATCACCCCTAGTTCATCAAGTAAGAGGACATAACGTGAACGACCAATTTTTTGGTCTGCATATACGCCTGTGTAAAAACGTTCTAAGAATTCTGCAGCATCTGGACCACATACCTCAACTTTACCCAAAGTACTGCTATCAATGACGCCTACAGATTGACGCACTGCAAGTGACTCTTGTTGAATGTTTTCTAACTTGCTTAATCCACCTTTTGGATAATAAGCAGGACGTGACCAGGCTCCCACATCAACAAAACTTGCACCTGCTTCTTGATGCCAAGGATGGATTGAAGTCAATCGATGCGAATGAAAACTACGACCCCCTAAATGCCCCATCGGAGTTGGATGGAAAAATGGACGTGCGGTGGTTGAACCAATTTTCTCTACAGGCAAATTGCGAATTCTTGCCAAGATACGGATAGCATTCATATTAGAATGCTTACCCTGACTGGGCCCCATCCCCACCGTAGTAAAACGCTTCATTAATTCGATGTTATCGAAACCTTCTTTTGCGGCATTAATAAAATCTTTGATTTGAATGTCTTCATCAAAATCGACGAAGTTTTTTCCTTTTGGATGATGAACAAAGGGATATGGATGGCTGGGCGAGCTTCCTTGATGAGCAGCTAAGCTAAGCGACTTTGTTGCCTTACCTAGAAAATTAGAAGCATCTGCCGCTGCCCGTAAACCATCGTTTATTCGCCCTTCAAGACTATATACGCCGTTGACACGACCAGCTGCAAAAACGCCTTTTGGTAAACGATTGGGCACAAACTGTTCAATATCATTTCGATAAGCAACGCCCATTCCTGATTGATATAACAATGCACCTGCTGGTGCCCAGCCTGCACTCATTGCAACGCCATCGCAATCTAAACGTACGGCTTTTTTAATGTCTGCGGTTGCAGTCTCGGCGTCATAAGGACAAAGGACCACTCCTGAGACGCCTAGTTTTCCTTTTGTCGGGAGGGCCTCATAGACGCAATATCCTGTGTAAATCTGAACGCCCTTATCCACCAAGGCATCGACTTGTTCAACTTTTTTGACTTGCCAGCGCAGATCAACAAGTGCAGTAACTTCGACCCCTGCTTTAACCAAATCAAGGGCGACACGGTATCCATGATCATTCCCAGTTACCACAACGCCATGATTGAACGGCTTTACGCCGTAACGGTAAATCATGCGCTGTGCAGCAGAGCCTAACATTACGCCGGGCAAGTCATTGTTATGAAAAACTGGGGGCTGCTCAAATGCACCTGTCGCAGCGATCACCGATCTTGCGCGGACTTTTGTGATGCCTTGATCCCTGACAACGGGGACCATATGATCCTGATAATAACCAGCAGCATAAGCGCCTGCATAAACCTTAATGTTTGCATTCTCTAAAACCTTGGCAACTAAATCCTTTAGGATTTGTTGGCTTGTATTTTCCCCAGCAAGGTCATAAGTTAACGTGCCGCCAAGCTGTTGATTCTCATCCACCAAAATTACTTCCAAACCATTAGATGCCGCGGAAAGCGCTGCAGACAATCCAGAAGGCCCCGCTCCAATCACCAACACATCACAATAATCATTTAACTTACGTTTGTTGATGCGCGGGTAATTAAAATTAACAATCCCCAGCCCCGCTGCCTTACGAATCAATTTTTCCCAGAATGGAAAAAGACTTGCAGGCTTATGAAATGCCTTGTAATAAAAACCGACGGGCAACAATGGAGAGATCGAATCAATATATTTACGCTTATCTTTAATCACCCCGCCATCAGTGTTAACAGCACTGAGTTGCATACCATTTGAGAGTTTCACAACATCCGCACGGATGTTTGTATCCACCCCATCGGTCACTAAAGCATTGATGTCATGGTTAGCAAGACTTAACACGCCACGTGGGCGGTGATATTTGAAACTACGTCCCAATACTTTTACCTCAGCCGCTAGAAGCGCACTGGTAATCGTGTCACCTTCATATCCTGTGTATTCTTTCCCTTCAAATTTGAAGTGAATTTTTTTATCACGGTTAATCCACGCACCGAATTGGCTTGGCAATCTCATACTCATCACGATTGCTCCTTCTCATTTGTAACTGGCGCATTTCCATGCAGGTAGGTTGCTACCACTTCATCCGTCAATGTATTGCGTTCTGCAATAAACCAAGTGCCACTTGGAGCGTGGTACCACCATTCTTTTTTAATCCCTGGTGCATTGTCACGGTAATGAACATAGCTAGCCCAATCCAGATCACTGCTGTTGTCTGGATTAGGCATTTCACGATATTCTCCGCCGAATAAAAATTCGCTTACTGGTCTTATGCCATTCATTGGACAGTTAAGAAGTTTCATCTTTTTCGTCTAGCCTCTAAAATTGAAATGCCTGCTTTCGAAGATGACCTAGTGGCCAACGGAAGCAGCACCCTTTTCACCTGTTAGTTCATAATCTTCGAACCGTGATAATCGGAATGAATGAATCAAATCGTGTGGCTTATCGTTTGCTAATGTATGCGCCATGGTTTTTCCACTAATTGGGGTCGCTTTAAAGCCCCATGTACCCCAGCCTGCATCCAAGTAAAATCCTTTAATTGGCGTCATGCCCATGATGGGTGCAAAGTCAGGGGTGATGTCTGCCATACCAGCCCACTGACGGACAACTTTAACGTTTGATAAAAATGGAAACATATCGACAATGTGAGAAGTTAAGCCCTCAACAAAATCAAATGTGGATCGCGTCGAATGAAATTCATATGGGTCAAGAGAGGAGCCCATCACTAATTCGCCACGGGATGATTGGCTGACATAAACATGCAAACTGCCCGATACTAAAATCGTATCTAACCAAGGCTTCATAGGCTCGCTGACGCAGGCTTGCAATGGATGAATCACGATCGGTGTTTTCAGATCCACCATCTTGCAAATTCGTGGCGTAAAGCCAGCGACAGCAGATAAAACTTTTCCGGTTGAGATATAGCCGCGGCTTGTTTGAACCCCCTGTACTTGGCCATTTTGAATATCAATACCTTGTACTTCGGTACTTTGGAAAATTTCGACGCCCATGCTGTCTGCGCCGCGGGCATATCCCCATGCCACTGCATCATGCCGAGCGATCGAACCTGGCTCATGATAGAGCGCTCCTTGGATTGGGGCCTTTCCGCTGCAGCTTAGATCCATTTGTGGACAAGCTTGGGCAATTTCATCAGTCCCCACCACACGGCTTTTTACACCTACGTGCTTATTTACCTCAGCACGCCAGCGCATAGTGCGCATCGCAGACTCAGAGTGCGCCAAAGTAAAATGGCCGCGGTTTGAATAAAAAAGGTTGATATCAAGCTCAGTAGATAAGCCCTCAAATAACTTAACGCTTGCATCATAAAAATTGACCCCATCAGGCGTTAAGTAATTAGAACGGACAATCGTTGTATTACGGCCAGTATTGCCGCCGCCGATATACCCCTTTTCCAATACCGCCACATTGGTAATGCCGTGATCTTTCGCCAAGTAATAAGCTGCAGCCAGCCCATGTCCGCCACCCCCGATAATGACAGCGTCGTATGACTTTTTAGGGGTCTGACAATCCCTAAAAAAACGGGGCTCCTTATATTCGCCGCCTAGTGCATATTTGAGTAACTGATAAGCCATGGTATCCCTAACCCTGAGTTGATTCACACAGCGAATAAACTTAATTAACCTGCATGAAACTTATGGCTCCATTACATCAAATCAAAAACCACTCGTCAAGAATTAATTAAACTTTTTTAACTACAGTGAAACTTTTGTGGAGCTAAGGAAATTTATCGAGTAGAATGATCTATAAGAAAATAATGAAAAATAGGTTCGCCATGGGATCAGAAAATAACAATTTGGCCATGATTCTTCCGCAATTATCGCCAAACAAGAAGCTAGACCGTTTCTTGGGTCAAACCATTCATCAATTACGAACACAAAATGGATTAACGCTTGCTGAAGTCTCCCAAAAGGTGGGGATCAGCCGTGGGATGCTAAGCAAGATTGAAAATGGCCTCTCGTCCACCAGTTTAGACAACCTAGAACAACTCGCCAACGCACTTGGGGTGACTTTATCTAGGCTATTCCAAGGCTATAACGTACCAAGAGGTTCAGCACAATTTGTTAAAAAAGGGCAGGGCATGGAAGTGGTGAGGCGTGGCACCCGAAGTGGCCATACCTATCAATTGCTGGCTTATGATCAAGGCCCACAAAAATTATTTGAGCCATTTCTCATTACATTAGAAGATCCAGGTGAAGAATTTCAAAGTTTTGAGCATGCCGGCACTGAATTCATTCACATGCTTGAAGGAAAAATGGAATACCGTGTTGGAGATGAGGTCTTTACATTAGAGCCTGGTGATTCATTGACCTTTCAAGGTGAGGTGCCGCATCGACCAGAAAAACATCTTGAAGCGCCCATCCGATTTTTAGCGATCATTCATTACGACACTGCCTCATTAGATTTGGATAATGAATAAGCATGAAGCCGAGTTATGTCATTGAAAATGCAAGCACGCTGGATATTCCCGCACTCGTTGACTTACTGGCCGTGCTCTTTGGGATAGAAGTAGACTTCCAACCAGATATAGAAAAACAAAAAAAGGGGTTAGCGCTTCTAATTGGCCACCCCGAACATGGCGTGATTAAAGTGGCTAAAAGTCAGCAAGGGGAAATACTTGGAATGGTCAGCGCACAGCTCGTCATTTCAACCGCTCAAGGAAGCCCTTCAGCTTGGATAGAAGATATGGTAATTCAAGAATCCCATCGCGGAGAGGGTTTAGGGAAGAGTCTATTGAATGAGGTACTGCTTTGGGCTAAAAGCAAAGGCGCAACCAGAGCGCAGCTTCTCGTCGACACGGAAAACAAACCTGCGCTTGGCTACTATCAACACTTAGGCTGGGAAACAACTCAACTACAGGCACGAAAGATCTTTATTTAATCTAGCACGCGCTCCAACGCAAACAAATCAGCAACCTTCTCACGCTTGCGAATCTCATAAACTTGATCCCCATCAACCATCACTTCGGCTGCACGAGGTCGCGTATTGTAATTAGAACTCATGCTCATGCCATAAGCACCTGCAGACAAAATCGCTAAAAGATCATCTTGTCTCAATGCTAACTGACGATCATGGCCTAAGAAATCCCCACTCTCACACACAGGTCCAACAATCTCATAGACCTGAGATTCAACTTCTGAAGGCTTAACTGACACAATGTCATGATAGGCGTCATAAAGCGCTGGACGCATTAGATCGTTCATAGCAGCGTCCACAATGGCAAAGTTTTTAGACTCCGTATGTTTAAGATACTCTACTTTAGTGAGCAAAGCGCCCGCATTACCAACTAAAGCACGGCCTGGTTCAAACACCAGCTTAACTTTACGACTAGCCATCTTTAAACGCATCGCTTGGGCATATTCTGAAAATTCTGGCGGCGTTTCATCCTGATAACAAATGCCAATTCCGCCACCGGCATCAATATGACGAATAGGAATACCGACCGCCTCGATCTGATCAACTAATGCCAACACGCGGTCTAATGCGTCTAGAAATGGAGATAACTCCGTGAGTTGAGAACCAATATGACAATCCACCCCGTGAATAACAATATTAGGCATCTTGGCTGCCGCCTCATAGAGGCTCAACGCTTCTTCATAGGCCACACCAAACTTATTATTTTTTAATCCCGTTGAGATATAAGGATGTGTTTTTGCATCCACATTCGGATTAACACGCAATGACACCGGTGCAAGTTTTTTCATATCCCCAGCAACACGATTCAAGCGTTCTAATTCGCTTGCGGACTCCACGTTAAAGCAAAAAATGTTCACTTCCAACGCGCTTCGCATTTCTGATTCCGTCTTACCGACCCCTGAAAATACAACTTTAGCAGGATCCCCGCCAGCAGCGATCACTCGCGCTAACTCCCCCCCTGAAACAATATCAAAGCCAGCACCTAGTTTTGCAAACAAACTCAAAATCGCTAAGCTAGGGTTAGACTTTACTGCAAAACAAACCAAATGATCCGTACCTTCAAATCCAGCACTGAAGCGGCTAAAAGCGGAAGTAAGCGCTTCTTTTGAGTACACATAAGTAGGCGTACCAAAATCAGCCGCAATTTTACTTAAAGGGGAATTTTCGGCATAAAGTTCACCGTTTTTCATTTGAAATGGCTGCATGAAAAGACTCAAGAATTAGCGGTTAGTTGATGCAATTGTGGGCGCATATCAATCTGAGGCGCGCTAACATTTTGCGGATATTTTTTCTCAGGAATATACAAAGGGCCTTTAATGCCACAAGCAGACATTGCCAAAGTAAGCACCAAACTCCATAGTAATGCGATGATTAATTTGCCCACTTTTAGCCCCCTATTAAAACCAGATATACCGCCAAGAAATATTGAATGCATTTTAGCATAAAGCACCATTTAGCCTGCTTGCTTGGCAGAATTCATGCTCAATAAATAGTTTGTTAGCAGGCCATTGACCACACCAAACACTAAAGCCGCCCCCATAAAAATAGGAATAAGATAAGCTATCCCCGCATGAGGAATTATCCAAAATCTCACCACGAGAAGCTGTCCTGCCATGTGCGCAAACGCGGCTAAGATACTTAAACTGACCGCACTAAAAAACTTTCTTGGCAAATACTGCCCAACAAATAATACCCCTAGACTGAAAACAGCCCCTGACAAACTCAGGGCAAAAGTAGGGGATAAAAAACTACCCAGTAATAAGCTACTCGCAAACACACGCAATAAACTTACCCAGGCCGCTGTCGCAAAATCAAAGCGATACAGCACAAATAAAGTCACGATATTCGCGAGCCCTGGTTTGACTCCGGGCAATGGTGATGGCAACACTGCCTCAACCAAGTGTAAACTAATGGCAAGCGCGGCTAGTTTAGCGATACGATGATCATCAACAGTCGTTTGAATCTTGATCGATTTGTTTTCTTTTGAGTCCATCATTAATAATTCAAACTATCAAAAGGCTTTTCTCCGCCTAAGAGTTCTAAACTAATTTGATTAGGTAAACAGATTGCAGCTTGCCCCATGTGACTCAACCATCCCTGATGAACGCAATATTGATTAGGGCATGGTGAGCTGGCAAAACGTGCTTTCCCATGATCAATCAGTATGCGCGTTATCCCAATTGGACCTTTAACCTCAACCGTACGATTCTGATCCAAACTATAGGTGGCATAAATTTTATCGCCCAGTCGAATTTGTACTTTTGCTGCAGGTGCATGGTTCCATAAAGTGCTAAATAATACCCCAACAAAAATGAGCCCAAGAAATAAGACTAATACGTCTCCGAATAAAGGCTTAGTCATTTTTAATGAAAATTTCATTATTGAATTATTAAGCTTTTTGGCTCGATGAGCCAATGGATGCGGCTATTCATGGCCGCACTTAAAGTAACCTCACCTTGTGCATCTACCAATAAGTAATGATCCACGCCCATTGATTTTGCAGCTGATTGCCGCATTTCTGGTGCACTTAAAAAAATCGGTTTTGACGCGACATCGGACAACACCCCGGCGTTGGGGCCAGGGGGAATTAACACTGTAACTGCTTGGACTCCTTGGGCCGGATAGCCTGTGCGCGGATCAATAATATGACAATAACGTTTCCCATTTTGCTCAAAGTAACGTTGATAATCACCTGAAGTACCGATTGCCCAGCCATCTGGCAAATCTAAGGTCGCCATAGGACCTGGTTGACGTGGATGCTGGATTCCGACTCGCCATGGTTTTACTCCATGTTGGCCGACTGCAATAATATTGCCCCCAATATTGATCAATGCATTTTTAATGCCTTGCTTATGCAATTCTGCCGCTGCCATGTCCAGTGCATAACCTTTTGCATAGCCGCCTAAATCAATTTTAACTAAAGGGTTAGTGCTGTAAGCACTGTTGTTTTTAATCTCAATGTCTGACATTTCAGGATTCGCCTTAACCAACTCTTGGATCAGGACATCTTGAATTTCGACAGGAGTAAACTCATCTCGCTGAAAGCCCCAAGCCGCAATCAAACCACCGATT
>CAJBIA010000152.1 GCA_903953055.1 uncultured Methylophilaceae bacterium | reverse complement strand
GTATCAAGGGGGTGTTGTGATTGTTTCTCATGATCGAGCAATGTTGCGTGCTAGCTGCGATAAATTCATGTTGGTAGCAAATGGCAAAGCCGAAGTTTTTGACGGCGATCTCGATGATTACAAAGATTGGCTCAATGTACAAAAATTAGCGGATAAACAAATTAAAGAAGTAAATGAGGAAGGCTCTGTTTCATTTAATAAAGTCGACAGAGCTCAAAGCAAGGCCGACAGACAGGCGCGTATTGCAGAGCGTCGACCTTTGCTTAAAGAGGTGGAGCATTTGGAAAAAGAAATGGAGAAATGGGGGCAAGAGAAAGCGGCGATGGATAGTCAGCTTGCTCACCCTGATTTATATAATCAAAACGATAAGACAGTTTTGCAAGATTTGCTTAAACTTCAAGCTGAATTGGTTCAAAAGATTGAAACTGCAGAGATTAGGTGGCTCGAGCTACATGAATCGCTTGAAGCATTGCCTGCAATTCAATAATCATAATTAAAGTAATAGAGAACGAATCATGACAAATCAATATTCTAAAAATTTAAGCTTATTGCATGCGCTTTGTTTAGCTGAGCAAGATGCTCTGCCAAGTAGCAATTTAGAGGATTACGATCCAATTAAAGCCGCAAGCTATCTAGCCTGTTTCATTACTGCAAAAGCAATAAAAGAGGCGTCACGGTCTCCTGCTGATGAACGTTATGATAATTTCGATATGTTGAGCGTTTATCAAGCTTTCGCTTTAATGGTTTATGCCTATTTGGTTTTACCTTTAGGCTCTGAAAATATTGTTGCGGATTTAGAGCAAGATCAAATCATTATTGCTAGATCATTATTCGCAGAACTCACAAATGAGGAGTTAGTGGATATTGTGGAATCGGGCATGAGAAAATTCCATTTAGTAGGGGATGCTGACGCGGAACATTGGACGCATTATCGGGAAGATTTAGATAAGGCAGTGATCGCATTCTTAGTGGCAGGCACAGATGATGCTGCCCCGTTTGAAAAAGAAGAACTAATCCCTGTGTTGGGTGCTTTTTTGAGTATGTTGTGTGAGGCGTTTGCCTAACGGTCACTTTGGATAGATGCCATCAACGTAGTACCAGCGTCCAGCAATCCGTCTAAATTGGCTAATTTCATGCAGTTTTTCTGCTTGCCCACGATCTCGGTATTTGGCGATAAATTCGACCGTCGCCTGGTCATCATTGGGCTCAAAGCTTCTGACTTCAAGGCTTAACCACTGGGTTGGGTCATTCGAAAGCTTGAGATATTTTGGCCTCGTGTTTGGGTGCCAGGTGTCCAGTAGGTACTCTTCTAATCCTAATACATAGGCACTATAGCGTGAGCGCATGAGTTTTTCAGCATTTGGAGCGCCTAGGCTCAGATGGTAGGGTTCGCAGCAATCCTGGTAAAGCAATCCACTACAGCAAGGACAAGTGATTTTGATGACGGGTTTTGGCATCAGAGAGTCAGTCTTAGAAAATTTCGCGAGTTTCTAAGAATTCAAT
>CAJBIA010000151.1 GCA_903953055.1 uncultured Methylophilaceae bacterium | reverse complement strand
TTCTCAGTACCGCCAAAGCCGTGTTCAATCGTGTCTACCCCAGCAATTGCGGCAAGGCGCATTCCCTCTTCTGAAGTGGCATGGGCAGATACTTTTCTGCCTAAGTGATGTGCCATCTTTACAGCAGCTTGAATTTCCTCCTCAGTTAAAGTTGGGTAATTCTCACCATGTGGGCCAACTTCAAAGTCAACGTAGAGTTTTATCCAGTCTGCGCCAGAGGCTGATTGTCTGCGAACCGCACTCACAATTTGGTCTACTCCGGAGACTTCCTCAGCACCTTGGGGGGTATCTATTAAGGCATAATTTCTGCGCATAGGACCATAAGCGCCCAGCGCGACGATGGCTCTGGTTGAGACTTGTAATCGAGGGCCAATGATGGTGCCGTCATTAATGGCTTTTTTAAGATAAAAGTCGGCATTTAATGCCCCCTCTGTGCCTAGGTCTCGTAGGTAAGTGAAGCCATTATCTATTGAGTGTTTGGCTTGTGCACTTGCACGAAGTGTTCGAGTTGGGAGCGATTCGTTCAGCACTTGATCATCCCAGCTTGTTTCGTTGTAGGGATGAAGAAATAAGTGTGTATGAAGGTCCATCAAGCCTGGAAGCAGGGTGCTTCCAGGCAGTTGGATTACCTTTGTGTCTTGAGGAAATTTAAGATTTTGGCCGACAGCCTTAATCCGATCGCCCTCGACCAACACTTCCCATCCCTTGTGGATTATTTGGTCATCGCCAGTAATTACCTGGTCGGGTTTTAAGAGGTAACTCTCTGCTAAAGAGGTTGAGGCATAGAAAGTAAGTAATGCCCATATGAAGAATATTTTTTTAACGCGCATAACTGTTATTTTTTGATGGTAATTTTTAAGGTATTTTTACTATTTTCCCAGATAAAGTCTATTTTTGAAGCAAAGTTTCTGACAAGATTCAAACCTATTTCATCAGGCAAATGATCACTTTCGAGGGGGTTAAAATGATTACCAGCGGTTTCACAAATCAATTCTAAGGATTCAGTTTTTTCTGAATAAGCCACGGTAAGCACAAGTTCTAGTTCATTTAAAAATGGCTTGTAAATTAGAAGCAGTTCTTCAATGATAAGAAGCGCGTTGTCTCTTAATTTTTTGCTTAGGAACTGTTTTTCACAAAACCCTTCAACTTCAGCGTTAATCGCATAAAGGTCAAAGTCTTGAGAATTGATTTTGAATACTAAGTTTCTGACGCGGTTAATAAATGCTTTGGTTCTCTCTTTTTGAGGAGCATCAAAAATTTGTTCTGGCGTGCCTTCCTCATATATTAAGCCTTGATCCATGTAGAAGACACGGTTTGATACATCTCTTGCAAAAGCCATTTCGTGCGTTACGATGGCCATGGTCATCCCTTCTTTTGCAAGCTTACGAATCACTGATAGCACCTCGCTCACCATCGTAGGATCAAGTGCAGAAGTTGGCTCGTCAAATAAGATAATTTCCGGTTCCATCGCTAGGCATCTTGCAATCGCTACACGCTGTTTTTGCCCACCAGATAACTCATCCGGATAATTGTCGGCCTTTTCACCCAGCCCAACTAAGCGGAGTAAATCCATAGATTTCTTTTCAGCGTCTTCTTTAGATAAACCTTTTAGCTTAATTGGAGCCAAGGTCAGATTCTCTAGTACTGAAAGATGAGAGAATAAATTAAATGATTGGAATACCATGTTCATCTTTTGACGAACTTTAGCGACATCCGTTTTCTTGTCTAGTACGTTCTCACCGTCGATGGTGATGCTTCCGCCACTAGGCTGATCTAACAGGTTAAGGCAACGTAAGAAGGTGCTTTTCCCAGTTCCGGATGGTCCGATTATGGAGACCACTTCCCCTTTTTTGATTTCTGTTGAGATGTCTTTTAATACGGTCAGGTCGCCATATCTTTTGGAGAGGTGTTCAACTTTGATCATGATTTAGCTCTCAATTGACGTTTGTATTTTGGGTCAGTGATTTTTTCGATATAGTCTAGCGCCTGCATGAGCACCCATGAGATTAAGAAATATAAAATGGCAATCATGATTAAAGGAAAAAAGGCATCAAAAGTTCGGCTTCTAATAATGTCACTGGCTTTGGTTAAATCTTGCACGGCAATGTAGCCTACAATTGAAGTCATTTTAACGAGGGAAATAAACTCCCCTTTATAGATAGGCAGTATTCTTCTCACTGTTTGAGGAAGAATAATGTAGATAAAGGTTTTCAATTTATTAAACCCCATCGCAATACCGGCTTCCATTTGACCTTTTTCTATCCCTTCAATACCGCTTCTGAATATCTCAGCAGCATAAGCACCAAAATTCATTCCAAAAGCGATGGTGGCAACTAGGACAGGGTTAATATTGACCGAACCAAAGACCACGTAAAAAATAAGCATCAAAATCACGAGCACTGGTGTGCCTCGCAATATGCTGATAAATATTTTTGCGGGAATGTTTGGATTTAGCAAGAAAGCATATTTCCAAGCTCAGACTGGTGCTGACAAAGCCCCAAAGGTTGAGTTTTAAATACAGTTACCAGTAAACAGTAATC
>CAJBIA010000150.1 GCA_903953055.1 uncultured Methylophilaceae bacterium | reverse complement strand
GCAAACTCATAGACCTGAACTCAGGAAATGCTAAGCGTGGCATATGCGCGATTCCCTACACGCGACTTCGCGACGCTGAGGTCGCTTATTTTCCAGTCAATCTAATCGGTAATCTTTATGTCAGCAACGGCATGTCTGCTGGGAACACCCTCAAAGAAGCGCGCACCCAAGCGCTGGCAGAAATTTTTGAGCGTGACATTAAATACAAAATCATTCGCGAGGGCATATGCCTCCCAGATGTTCCAGAGTCCGTGATCAATCGTTACCCACGCATTGCAGCCGGCATTAAAGGATTACGCGAGGCGGGATATGGAATTTTAGTCAAAGACGCCTCACTGGGCGGGAAATATCCTGTCATGAATGTGACTTTATTACACCCAGAAGATCAGGGCTGCTTTGCTAGCTTTGGCGCTCATCCGCGCTTTGAAGTGGCATTAGAGCGTGCATTAACTGAACTATTGCAAGGCCGTGCCATTGATGGCCTCAAGAACTTTGTTGCCCCTGGTTTTGATATGGAAGAAATTGCCGATTCACAAAACCTAGAAATCCATTTCGTGGACTCAAGCGGGGTCATTAGCTGGAATTTTCTCCGTGACACCCCTGATTACGCTTTTGTGGATTGGAATTTTGGCACAACTACGGATGAAGACTATCAATGGTGCTGTGACACCATCCACGGCAGTGGACATGATATTTACATCGCTGACTTTACACACTTAGATGTTTATGCCTGTCGCATTTTTGTGCCTGGCATGTCTGAAATCTATCCTGTGGAAGAACTGGAATGGGAAAATAACACCGTGGGCAATTTGGTTCGCCCAGGCTTACTTCGTATTCAAGATCTCACCCAAGACGAAAGTGCTGATCTCCTAGAAACCCTCCTTGATCTTGAACTTGCGGACGAACTGCCTGTGACTACCCTAATAGGGCTGGCAGCAGATGCTGGAAGTGTTTGGGCAGACCTACGTGTGGGCGAGTTAAAAGCCTTACTTGGTCTAGCCACAAGTGACGTCGATGTCATTTTAGAAGGCTGCGACTGGATTAACCAATTTGGAGAGTTGCCTGAAAAGCGTGCCCGCGTTTATCGCTGCATTGCAGATTGCGTCCAGTTGAAAGAAATGGCTGAACTTGATCACACTAAGCCCTATAACAAGAACTTGGCACTCATGTATGGTCAAGAAACCTTAGAGCAAGCGCAGCAACTACTTAGTCAAAAGTCTCGCTATTTTGGGCTTAACAACCTCGGCGCCAATATGGAAGGAAGCGAGATGCACAAGCAATTATTATTGGCCTACCACAAGGTCAACGCGAAGAAACATTAAAAAGGCAAACTGACGTTCGGGGCAGCCTCTAAAATCACCTGACGGAACGTATTCTGAATGCGCTTCAAAGCCTCTTCAGAATCCGCCTCAAAGCGAAGCACAATCACAGGCGTCGTGTTAGATGGTCGCATCAAGCCAAAACCGTCTGGGTACTCTACGCGCAAACCATCAATGGTAATAACCTCTGTTGCACCTTCAAACTGAGCTGACTTTTGTAAGGAAGCAATCAGCGCGTGCGGCTCCCCTTCTTGCATTTGAATATGCTGCTCTGGCGTACTGACGCTATCAGGAAGGTTATTCAAAGTTTCACTCGGATTTTGTACCTGACTCAAAATCTCAAGTAAGCGTGCACCTGAATACAAACCATCATCAAAACCGAACCAACGACGACCTTTAGAGGGATGATTACTGTCTAGCAAATCATTAAAAAATACGTGGCCACTCATTTCCCCCGCTAAGTCAGCGCTCGTTTCTTTGATTTTTGCCTTGACCAGAGAGTGCCCTGTTTTCCACATCAATGGCTTTCCGCTCCTGGCTTTAATCCATGGCGCAAGGTTGCGGGTAGATTTAACATCGTAAATAATCGTCGCCCCCTGGTTTCGCTTGAGCACTTCTTCAGCAAACAACATCAGTTGGCGGTCCGGATAAATAATCTTGCCATCCTTCGTGACAACCCCCAAACGATCGCCGTCACCATCAAAAGCCAAGCCAATTTCAGCCTCACCTTGGGCTAAAGCCTTGATCAAATCTGCTAAATTTTCTGGGACAGAAGGGTCTGGATGGTGATTAGGGAAATGGCCATCCACCTCACAGAAAAGCTCTTGAACTTGGCATCCTAGGGCTTGATAAAGTTGTTTTGCATAAGCGCCAGCGACACCATTTCCGCAATCCACAGCTATTTTCATCGGTCGAGCAAGTTTCACATCTGATGCAATTCTAGCGATGTAACTTGCCGCAATATCCTGCTCACTCTCTTTGCCTGCACCTGTCGCTAAATTGCCCTCAACAATTCTTAACCGCAAGCTTTGTATGGTTTCACCGGATAGCGTTTCGCCAGCAAGCACCATTTTTAAGCCATTGTAATCAGGGGGGTTATGGCTCCCTGTGACCATCACTCCGCAGCTGGTTTCTAATGCATAAGCGGCAAAATAAACCATCGGGGTAGCCACCATGCCGAGCTGTATGACATCCACGCCAGCACACCGTATGCCCTTAGACAAAGCCGCGGCTAATGCTGGGCCTGATAAACGGCCGTCATAGCCAATACAGATTGTCGTTTGATTTCTCGCCAAGGCTTCTGAACCGAGTGCTTGACCAATCAACTCAACAATTTCAGGGGTGAGTGTTTTACCAACAATGCCCCGAATATCGTAGGCCTTGAATATCTCTTGAGGAATTTTCATGCTTAAATTTCTTCTATCCAGAGCTGTTGAATGGCTTCAAGAATTTTTTCATTGCTATTGTTGGGCGCATCTGCAAAGCCCTCTAACGCCATGACCCACGCATGCAAGTCCGTAAAACGGATAATTCGCGGGTCAGTCTCTGGGTGAGCATCATATAAAGCTTCAGCAATTTGTTGCACATCAGTCCACTTCATCACGCGTTCCTCATTGAATATCAGATTAGAGTGAATTATACAGCGCCCGCAAGGTCAAGAGGAAAGGTCAAATCATGGCCGTTATGATAAAATCATCAAAATCAATTTTTAAGTATCTGAGAAAGTTGCATATGTTTAGCAAGGCAAAAACTTTAAGCGTTGTAGATCCTGATTTAGCAAAATTTGTAGAACTTGAGCGGGTTCGCCAAGACGAACATATTGAGCTGATTGCTTCTGAAAATTACACCAGCCCAGCTGTCATGGAAGCACAAGGCTCGCAGCTCACCAACAAGTACGCTGAAGGTTATCCAGGCAAGCGCTTTTACGGTGGCTGTGAATACGTTGACCAAATCGAGCAACTGGCTATTGACCGCATTAAAGAATTATATGGTGCTGAATACGCTAACGTTCAACCGCATTCAGGCTCACAAGCCAACCAAGCCGTTTACTTTTCCATTTTAAAACCAGGCGATACGGTGATGGGAATGAACCTCGGTCACGGCGGCCATCTCACCCATGGTTCCCCTGCAAACCTGTCAGGGAAATTATTTAACATCGTCCCTTATGGGTTAAATGACAAAGAAGAAATTGACTATGATGAAATGGAACGCATTGCTATTGAATGTAAACCAAAGCTATTGATTGGTGGGGCTTCAGCCTATGCTTTACGTTTTGACTGGGAGAGAATGGCAGCCATTGCTAAGAAAGTGGGCGCCTATTTCATGGTAGACATGGCGCACTACTCTGGCTTGATTGCTGCAGGGGTTTACCCTAACCCAGTGCCGCACGCTGACTTTGTCACCTCCACCACCCACAAAACCTTACGTGGTCCACGTGGCGGCATTATCTTGGCTAAAGCTGAATTTGAAAAATCAATTAATTCTTACGTATTCCCTGGCTTACAAGGGGGTCCTCTCATGCACGTCATTGCTGGGAAAGCGGTCGCCTTCCTTGAGGCATTACAACCTGAATTTAAAACCTACCAAACACAAGTCTTAAAAAACGCAAGCGTCATGGCGGAAGAGCTAGCAAAGCGTGGCTTACGTATTATTTCTGGTCGGACAGAATCGCATGTGTTTTTGGTGGATTTGCGCCCTAAAGGCTTAACAGGCAAAGCTGCGGATGCTGCCTTGGGATTAGCTCACATCACCGTCAATAAGAACTCAATCCCTAACGATCCAGAGAGCCCTTTTGTTACCTCTGGCATTCGGATTGGTTCTCCAGCCATCACGACACGCGGCTTTAAAGAAGAAGAAGCAAGACAGGTTGCTAACTTAATTGCAGATGTTTTAGACCACCCAACTGACGAAGCCGTGATTGCAGCTACAAAAACGAAAGTGCACGCCTTAACTTCACGCTTCCCAGTCTACGGCGCTTAATTATTTAATGAAGTGTCCATTTTGCAGTGCTGATGATACCCAAGTCATTGACTCTCGAGTGAATGACCAGGGAGACTCCATTCGTCGTCGTCGTCGCTGTGCAGTGTGTGATAAACGTTTTACCACCTACGAAACCGCTGAATTACATTTGCCACAGGTCGTCAAACAAAACGGCACCCGTGAGGAATTTAACCTAGAAAAGCTTCGCAGCTCATTTACACGGGCCTTACATAAGCGCCCTGTCCCCACTGAATATGTAGATAGAGCGATTGAGCACATTGTTCAAAAGATTCTTAGCAAAGGTGAACGGGAAATCATGACGCGTGCGCTGGGTGAGGTTGTGATGCAAGAACTTAAGGCGATGGACAAGGTGGCTTATATTCGTTTTGCGTCTGTCTATCGTAGCTTCCAGGACGTGGATGACTTTAACAATGTCATCCGCGATCTTGATTGAAACCACGGAGTGAATCTTAATGAATGAAGCGTCAGATACAAAAGAAAATGACATCACACGGATATTCGTTATTATTGCTTGGGTTTCAGCCATCCTGGCAGCATTAGCAACCATTGCATTTTTTGGTTGGTGGGCAATGAAGGATCGTTTAGAGTTTGGCCATGATCAATTCAATAAGATCGCTTGGATTACGGCTTCAAGTTCCCCTGAAAAAACCTGTCACAGAGGTGATATGGCCTACGACCTGGAACAAAATGTATTAGAAACTGGCATGTCACGTGAAGAAGCAACCTCGCTGCTTGGTCGCCCAACATGGGAAGAAGCAGGCCAGATGGAGTATGACCTTGGCAACTGCATGCATGTGATCCATGGATTACGACTGTTCTTCAATGAAAACAATCAACTTACGCACAGCCGTATCGTGCAACATTAAGCAGTGAATCTCAGGTAATCCTCATGTTTACCACCTCCGACCATGAATACATGACCTTGGCGCTACGTTTAGCGGAAAAGGGCTTATACACCACCACCCCCAATCCTCGGGTGGGATGCGTTTTAGTCAACCATGGAAAAATTATCGGCCAAGGCGCTCATCTCAGGGCAGGTGAACCACATGCCGAAGTCATCGCATTACGAGATGCCGAGCAACACTTCCCTGCTCTTATTAAAGATTCCGATGCATACGTTACATTAGAGCCATGTAACCATTTTGGTCTAACGCCGCCCTGTGCCAATGCATTAATCGATGCAGGGGTTAAACGCGTCGTGGTCGCCATGCAAGATCCAAACCCAAAGGTCGCCGGCAGCGGATTAGCGAATTTAACCAATGCGGGAATTTTGGTTCAGCATGGACTGATGGAGTCACAGGCTCGGGCATTGAACGCGGGCTTTATCTCTCGAATGACTCAAAATAGACCTTTTGTGAGAGTAAAGATTGCTGCAAGCCTAGATGGCCGAACTGCACTCGCCAATGGTGAAAGTCAATGGATTACAGGCGAACCCGCCAGGCTTGATGTGCAACATTGGCGCGCAAGGTCCTGTGCCCTATTAACCGGCATCGGTACCGTAATGGCTGATGATCCGCAACTGAATGTGCGTCATATTCAACATGCGCGTCAGCCATTACGGGTCATTGTGGATAGCCAACTTAGCCTCTCGCCTGAAGCCAGAATTTTAGACGGGGGCAATACCATGGTTGCTTATGCAGTTGATGCCAAGGGCAGTGCCGAAGCTTTACTGCATAAAAAAATAACCCTACTAAACATCCCTGGTGAGGATGGACAGGTATGCCTTAAAACGCTTTTAAACCACCTGGCTAGTCTTGGGATTAACGAAGTCATGGTTGAGGCAGGACAAACCCTTAATGGCGCCTTACTCGCCCAGCATTTAGTAGATGAGTTCCTGATCTATTACGCCCCCGTATTATTAGGCTCTGCTGCAAGAGGCATGCTTGGCATTCCTTCACTTGAGCACATGGAAGACCGGGTTCAACTAAAACTGATGGATGTTCGACAGTTTGGCCAAGACCTTCGGATAATTGCGCAGCCTGATTATTAAGCAAAATGATACTCATCGACACGCACTGCCACCTAGACGCAGCAGAATTTGATGCTGATCGTGAGAGTGTGATCCAAGAGGCCGCTCATCATCAGGTAAAGATGATGGTGGTGCCTGCGGTACATCGAAAAAACTTTGAGCCCGTCACGCAACTTTCAAAAAAATATTCATCATGTGCCCATGCTCTAGGCATTCATCCAATGTACGTGACCTCATCAGAATTGAAAGATTTGGATTTCTTAAAGCAGGAAGTCGAAAACCAAATGGAAAGCGAACATCCTCCAGTCGCCATTGGCGAAATTGGCTTAGATTTCTTTATTGCAGATTTTGATAAGTCGCTGCAAGAGCATTATTTTATCGAGCAACTTAAAATTGCAAAGGAATATCATTTGCCGGTGATTTTGCATGTTAGAAGCGCGATTGACGATATTCTAAAACATTTACGCAAATACAAAATTCAGGGCGGAATCGCTCACGCTTTTAATGGCAGTAGGCAGCAAGCGGATGCTTTTATCGATTTAGGCTTTAAATTGGGGTTTGGTGGGGCACTCACTTACCCACGTGCCCTCAAAATTCGAGCCCTGGTTTCTTCATTGCCATTGGAGTCTATCGTACTAGAAACTGATGCCCCAGATATGCCCCCAGAATGGCTAGAAAAAACTCAAAAAAACACCCCAAAAGAACTTACTAAAATAATAAAGACCATCGCCTCGCTAAGGCGCATTAATGAGTCACAAGTGGCTGAAATTACAACGAAGAATGCACTAGAAATTTTACCTAATTTACCGAAGTTATTCACACCACTTCATGTGTTACATTAACAAAATGAGAAAACCTCAACAATCCAATGACATATAATAAGCCATTGTTTTATAAGGGTAAAATATGAGATTAAAAAATAAGCTTTTCAAAAAAACCTATATAGAATCGCAAGTTACAGATTCAAGTCACAGCTATCCACAGTTTTATCCACAGTTTTTGTGGATAGGATTTGCGTGTTTTTAATCCTTAAAAAAATGCAAGAAAAATATGTCAAAAATTAAAAATATTTTGAGAAAAAACACTTGAAAATAGACGAAAAATATTACCGAACCATTTGGCCTATTCCTGGTGCGGCTTCGCCCAAAAATGAAGCGGTTTTTAAGGTGGGCATCATCGACCAAACGATGCTTCCTCACCAGTTTAATGTATTGGAATTACACACATTACAAGAAATGGCATTGGCCATCAGCAACATGCAGGTTCGAGGTGCGCCTTTAATCGGTGCGGCAGCAGCCTATGGATTTGCATTGGCAGTGCAATCTGATGCAAGTGACCAATATTTAAGGAATGCAGCACAAACCCTCTTAAATACGAGACCTACAGCGGTCAATCTTCATTGGGCAATCAAGCGGATGCAAAAATGTATCGACGCTCTTCCAGTCGCAGATCGTCGAGACGCTGCCTGGCGAGAAGCCGCCTTAATTTGTGAAGAGGACGTCCAAATCAACCGTGCCATCGGTCAACATGGAATGAAGCTGATTGAAGCTGAGTTCTCCAAGAGCAAAAAAAATACGTTTAATATACTGACGCATTGTAATGCCGGCTGGTTAGCCACGGTCGACTGGGGGACTGCCCTATCCCCAATCTACACTGCCCATGATGCTGGCATGCCTATCCATGTATGGGTAGATGAAACTAGGCCACGTAACCAAGGGGCCAGCCTTACTGCATGGGAACTCGGAAAACATGGCATCCCTCATACGGTGATTAGCGATAACGCTGGCGGCCATCTCATGCAACACGGTCAGGTCGATATGGTCTTGGTTGGCGCAGACCGCGTCACCAGCACAGGGGATGTTTGCAATAAAATAGGCACTTATTTAAAGGCGCTTGCTGCCTTTGATAATCATGTACCTTTTTACGCTGCCGTGCCTTCACCCACGATCGATTGGACCATCAAGGATGGTCTGAAAGACATTGAAATTGAGATGCGACATGCGGATGAGGTAAGCTACATCAGCGGATTAACAGATGACGGGCAGATTAAATCGATACGATTAACCCCGCATCATAGTCACGCCATCAATCCAGCGTTTGATGTAACCCCTTCGCACCTAGTGACTGGCATCATCACTGAACGCGGCGTGACATTGCCCAATCAGTTAAGCGGCTTATTTAATTAGAGAATAACAACATGCTACGTGAATCACTACTTAAAAGTATGCAGGCCCTTGAAGAACTTGGTCTTAACCGCGGCACCTCAGGCAATGCAAG
>CAJBIA010000149.1 GCA_903953055.1 uncultured Methylophilaceae bacterium | reverse complement strand
TTGTTCTTACCTGCAACAATCTCAAGTGTCTCACCAGTGTTTACATCGTAGACTTCCCACTGCTGGTCTTCACTCATGTTGCGTAGTTCATATTCGCCTGAGTCCAGTGCTTCACGACCAAACTTTGACCATACTCTATTTTTAACTTCGTCTTCGGAGTAGCCATTATAGCTTTGCCCAGGCACAGGCAACCATTGGTCAGCAATCTTATCAAATTGGAATAATTGCCAACGCTGATTCATTTTCTTTTCAGTCCCAATAGTCTTTTCAGCCCAACGCTTCTTAAGTTGTTCTGCTGTAAGTTCGCCCGCGGCAAACTGACTAAACAATGCAAACTCGCTGTCGCCTTCAGGAGCGATTAACTTGTATAACTTCTTAGCATATTCTCTGCGTTCTTCACTGGGGTTAGCGGCAAGACTCATAGCACGGGCAAAACGCAACATAGTGTTTTGTAATACTTCTGGGTCGGCTGACTCTTCAGCTAACCAATCGCCGCCAGGACTACGGAATTCAATATAGCCGTTTTGTATATGTGCCGAAGTATACTTGCCATCGCCTACACCTTTTTGTATTTCTTTATGTGCCAGTTCAAGTAGGCCGTGTTGCATGAGTTTTAACGCACCTGCTGGGTCAGCACGACCACCTTTGATATTTTCTTTAAACTTGCTCATAGCTGATTTACAATAGGTATTGGCTTCTCGACCAAACTTCTGTAATACATATTCGTCACCTAGGAACAGGATTAGTTTAAGATAGTCAACATCGCCACCTTTAAATGGAACACTAACGCCCATGTGTAGGCCAGTTGAACCGTTGGTATAAGCATTACCCGTATCGCTGTTGGCCCAGTCTGTGACTGCTTGTAATTTTTCCAGGGCCATCAATAGTGGCATAGGTGGACTTACGATTTCTAGTCCCATGTCATCGGAGTCATCTGGCTGTAGGCTTGAATCGGGCTCAATAATCCATAAACCTTCTTTGCGTGTGGCATTGTGATAGCCCGAGCTAACTTTAACTGGCATATCAATAGTATTTTCTAAACTATCTTTAAGGCTATCCCAATCACGACTGCCAGTGCCTGAATTGCCGCCGGTCATGTAGGGCCATTCTGCATCATAGTTATTGGCTATGTCACTCATATATCGTAGGCCAGTATCCTCAAAGAATCCTGTATCATCATCAATGTAATAATTGTCACGGAAATCATCTAGGGCGGAATCGTAAACACCATCTTGTGCTGTAAGATGATCTTGAACTAACTCATCCAACAGGTCTTCGGCTTCTTCTTGTGCATCTAAATACTTTTCATATAACGGATTAGCTTCTGCGTATAATACCTTTTCTTTACTGCTTGTAAACTTAGGAGCCCGCTCGCCAGCTTGTATAATAGCATTCATTTGGTCATCTGTTAGGTCGTCTATCAATGCCAACTGCTTTTGTATTTCGTTGTCAAGATCCCAATCGCCTTCATCAACTAATACTTTACGAATTAGATCTTCGGCTTCGTGTTTGAAGTCCGAGATCATTTGTTCATCAAGCCACTCCATGTAGGCTTCATCTAGTTGTTCCTGTAGGCGGTCTAATGCACGACTGCCCATGCCAAAGTCACCACCGCCAAAAAAGTCTATTACTTGACTGATACTACGGCAACGCTCGTCTTGATCGTAGTCAGGTTCCATTTCGTAGTCTTCGTCATCATCACGTTGTGTATCACGGAAGATTAACTCTGCTTCAAAGCCGGCACGGACGCCTTTGGCTTCTGGACTG
>CAJBIA010000148.1 GCA_903953055.1 uncultured Methylophilaceae bacterium | reverse complement strand
CCTGAAGAACCTGGCCCGATTGATTTAACATCTGAAAACGCTGTTGAAGAAGTCCTACCTATTGCTTCGCTTGAACAAGCCCCAGAAGCTTCACCCCCTCAACAACAAGAGCCTCCAAAAGCTACTCAATAAAACCTTTTGACACATACCCACTAAAAAGTATGTAATTGAACTGTATTGAAATTAAAGACGAAAAAATGGCTACCGATTAAGGCAACCATTTTTCTGTAATACTGTTAGGAGATGCGAGGGCCAAACTCGCGACAAACGGATTACTTACCGAACAATCTCACAATACTTTCAACTGTAATTCTTCGATGTTCTTTAGATCCGGCGATAGGATCTTCTTCCACAAATGGTCTTTCGCCAATCATTACAAATGATCTAACAATTAATTTTGCTTCATGTTCCGTGACTTCCCTAAAAGTATTGCTAGTGTTTTTTTTGCTACACAAAAATAAAGCCCCAGCTATAGGATCTAAATAATGAAAGTACTTGGATGAAAATTGATCTCTCTTAATCAAACGACTTTCAATATATTGAATCACTTTTGGATTCACCTTTTTAAAGGTGGCAAAAGCACTTTCAGTTAACAACTCACTAAGTTCTTGGATTGGTTTATCTTTATCAAACTCTTCGATGAGCTTGACTATTGCTTGAATATGCTGATCCCGTTGTTTTTCAATCACCAATAAGAAAACATTCTCTACAGATTGCAAGCGATTGACTAATGTGCCTAAGGCATAGCCTGATTTTTCAGAGAGTGATCTAGCGGTAAATGCTTTAGGGTCAGCGGCAGTGACTAAATGATCGGCTGCATCCAATAGATCATCCAAAGTCTTTTCAGACCGAGATTGTTTTGCTATTGAAAATTCAACATCAGTATTTTTGTTCATAGTGCTTTAATGATTTGTGATTAATAAAATGTGAACAAAATAACCCTTTAATTATTTGGGTTTTTAAATGCCAGTCACAGCAAGGCTTTCAGAGGCATCGCTCTAAATAATTCTGAACAAATTCAACAGCTTTCTAACGTATTATGCAAACCTTAATCATTATCATTATGATTCAATCAAAATATTTTGGGAATTTTATTTATGAGCATTACACTTAATACGTCACTGTCTCGTTTGATTATTTTTATGTCCTTAATGCTTATCGGCGCGCCTATGGCAATGGCCGACCATGATGAGGAATATGACCCTAATCCGCCATCTTACTTTGTCACGCCTGCTACTGGGACTGGCGTGGCTGCGGCGGCTAGAAACACACAATTTCTATGTCTCTCAGCTATTCCTATAGCGCCTGCTAACATCACGCTAACAGCTCAGACAACGTCTTGGGTTGACAAGCATAATCAAGTGATTCCCTCTGAAATTCCGTATGTTGCAGGGGAAGTGAATTGGAAGAACGTTCCAAATTCACACCCGGAGTTCAGGACTTGGGTTGAAAATGGGCAACGTCACTTCAAGGGCAACGGAATCCCTAACCATCCAACTGGCGTCTTCCCAGTGCAAGCCAATACACCGGCTTACTCATATTATGCGGCCGCTCCTGCGGAGGGATACACAAGTGCTGCTGAAATCCCAATTGCACCATATGATCTGGACGTCACTGTTCCTGCGGATCCTGTATATTCCGAAACGCCAACCTGCATCAATGACTTGATGACAGGTGTTGTTACCCAAACTGGGGCTGTTTGGCACGCCAACTTGGCATATGCAGGGGTTTGGGTTGATCCGATTGCAGCGTTACCTGTCGATCAGTGCTGGGGTCATCCCTACAACACCATGTATCACTACCATGGCTTCTCGTGGAAGTGCTTTCCTAATCAAGGTGAAGCTCACGAACATTCGCCACTATTCGGCTATGCAATGGATGGTTTTGGTGTATATGGCCCCCGTGGCGACAAAGGTGACCTGCTAACTAACGAAGATCTGGACGAGTGTCATGGGCACTTCGGACGCATCAAGTGGAATGGTCGATGGAAAAACATGTACCACTACCATGTTAATAACGAATATCCCTATGGTCCAGGATGTTACCGTGGTGCAATTGGTAAAACTGGGATGCATATCAAACATTCACATGGATTTCCAAGCTCTAGCGGATTGCCAGTGGACTCAGCTCCTGCGAAAGAGCGTGAAGGTAATATGCAGCATTAATCTAACGACCCACAAATCTTCTGCAAAGGTCACTCTTTGAACAACTGAGGGTCAGTGGGGTTGAAATGTAAAGCGAGATCGATCACGGGGGCTTAGGCTCCCGTTTTTTATGTTGTCTGACAAACTCAAAATAAAAAAGCTCCTAAAGAGAAATCCTTAGAAGCCTTTAAGAATACTGGTGGGAGATGCGAGGGTCGAACTCGCGACAAACGGATTAAGAGGTAAAATTCCGTTTTTTATTACTTAAATATCAATAGGTTATTTTTGGTGTGTAAGAAAGTGTGTAAGCAGATTTATATCTAAGCGTTACTTTAAGTAACGGTCAAACTGGTTCCATCAATAAAAAACCCACGTCTTAGGTGGGCTTTTGCTTTACTGCCTAAAAGATTACTCTGAAATTTTCTTCAAGTTATCTAAGCCACCGCGATAAACGCTAGTCATCGTCTTAACTGCAGTTTCATCATCAGAACCATCTTTATGCTTGAAACTACCTTCCCAAACAACAACAGACTTCTCTTTACCATCTGCTTTAACAGTTACGCTTGAAACATAATCACTTACAGGTAATACACCTTCAAGGATTGAGTATTTGAAAGTCTTGCCCTTAGCTTTATAAGCCAATAGTTTTTCTTTAATCGTGCCACCGTCTTGTAAAGTTAAAAGACGAACTGCACCAACCTTGTTATTCACGCCTGAAACAATTTCAGTCGATTTCACAGCAGGATGCCAAGCACCAAGGTCATTGAAGTTAGAAACTGTAGACCATACTTTTGCTGCTGGAGCGTTAATCGTCACTTCTTCATGTGCTGAAAGCGCTTTAGCTTCTTCTGCAAACACATTAAGCGATGTGCTAACTAGCAATGAAGCAAGTAATAAACTGTATTTCATTTGGAAATCCTTTTTGTAATTTTAGGGTGTATATCTCTAGTGGATATACGGATTAGTATAATCTAAATTCATAAGCAATCCATTGAAACCACACATCAGGTCTGCATTGAAATTTTGGACGCATTTCAAAATGTCGGAATTCACGACATTTCTAGCGTTAAGAGTTTTGACAATTAGAATCTTAACGCTTCAATAGGATTGAGTTTGGCTGCTTTCTTGGCAGGATAAAAACCAAAAAATACCCCAACTGCTGTTGCGACACTAAATGCTAGAGTGATGGCATTGAGCGAAATAATGATGGAGGCTTGGGTGAGCTTATTGACTAGGATTGCGCCGCCCACACCAAGTGCGATACCAATTAAGCACCCAACGATAGAAATCACAACAGCTTCGAGTAAGAACTGCAAAAGAATATCACGCTCGCGAGCGCCTATCGCCATCCGAATGCCAATTTCCCTGGTTCGCTCTGTAACTGATACCAACATGATGTTCATGATGCCGATACCACCGACTAATAATGAAACAGAAGCAATGGCACCTAATAGGAGTGACATCGTTTTTGTGGTTTCTGCTGCTGAGTTAGCGAGCGCCGTTAAGTTTCTCACAGAGTAATCCTGCTCAGCGCCTTCGCGTATATTGTGCCGTTGTTTGAGTAGACTGTTTAGATTGCCTTCTACCATCCCCATAACTTTATCGGACTCTGCTTGAACCAGAATTTGACGAACGCTACCAGGAATTTGGTTACCAAAAATTTTACGTTGTGCGGTGGGAAGCGGTACGATAATGGTGTCGTCTTGATCACGACCATCCAAGCTTTGTCCCTTGCTTTCTAATATGCCAATGATGGTGAAAGGGCTTGCTTTAATGCGGATGGTTTTTCCAATCGGATCCACATCATCACCAAATAAGCTATGCGCTGTCGTCGTCCCGATTAAAGCGACACGTGTTGCCGAACGCATGTCGGATACACCAAATGCATAGCCATCGATGAGGTTCCATGAACGTATATCTAAATAACTGGGACTGGTCCCTAAGATGGCAGTATTCCAGTTATTTCCAGCATAAATGACTTGGGCATTTCCCATGCTCAGCGGCGCGACTGCAATTACACCATCTAAGTCGGTCATTGCGTTTGCGTCTTTAACGTTGAGCGTGGCTGCGTTTCCTGAGGCCGAGCGTGCGCCACCAGAGCTGGGTGGGCCTGAAAGCACAATAAATAGATTGCTACCCATGGCGCTAATCGATTTCTTCACAGAGTCTTCAGCACCTTGTCCAATAGCCATCATGAGCACCACCGCCCCTACACCGATCACCATCCCGAGCATCGTCAAAAAAGTACGTAGTCGGTTGGCTCCCATCGCCCGCCAAGCTTCACCAAACATCGCAGAAAACATTAACGGAGCTCCTGCGAATGAATAGTTTTGGTGCGAACGTCTTCAACAATGCGGCCATCCACAAACTTGATCTGACGGCTAGCATGGTCTGCAATATCTTGTTCATGCGTAACAAGCACGACTGTGATGCCATCTTGATTAAGCTCATTAAAGAGCATCATGATTTCGTGGCTGGTTGTTGTATCTAGATTGCCAGTCGGTTCATCTGCCAAAATAAGGCGCGGATTATTAATCAAGGCGCGTGCAATTGCCACCCGTTGTTGTTGACCACCAGAAATTTGGTTGGGGCGCGATGCGCTATGCTTGGCGAGCCCCACTTTTTCTAATAGCTTGAGTGCGCGTGCTGTTCGGTCTTCTTTATCTACGCCAGAATAGACGAGTGGTAGCGCCACATTATCAACCAGTGATGAGCGTGCTAATAAATTAAACCCCTGAAAAACAAAGCCGATGGTTTTGTTTCTCAGATTAGCAAGGGCATCATTCCCTAAGCTTGCTACTGTTTGGCTGTCTAAGAAATAGTCGCCCTTAGTCGGCTTGTCTAGGCAACCAAGAATATTCATAAAGGTCGATTTTCCAGAGCCAGATGGCCCCATAATCGCCACGAAATCGCCAGCCTCAATATCGATGTTGACGTCTTTCAGGACTGAGAACGTCCCAGCATCTGTGTAATACTCTTTATACAGGTGTGAGACGCTGATGACTTTTTTTGATGGCAATGTAGTCACGCTTCTATCTTAGAATGAACGCATGCGCATTGGGCTAGTGCCAGATGCTGATCCACCGCTATCTGGCTGGGATTCTCCCACAATGACTTTGTCGCCTACTTTTAGCTGATCACTTTCAATTTCCGTTAATTTTCCGTCAGTTAAGCCAAGAGCAAGCTTTACTTCCACCGGCTGATTGTCACGCAAGACATAAAGTTTGCCGCGGGGGGTGTTTTGATCGCTATGTTTCTTAGCATCACCATGCGAATGTTTCTCGGTGGCTGGGAAAGCATTTGTGTCACTCAATGTCGGCTTATATCTTAGCGCTGAATTAGGGGCAAGCAAGACATCATCATGGTGATCAATCGCAATGGTGACAAACGCAGTCATGCCTGGAAGTAGAGTTTCATCTGAATTATCTACCGAGATCACGACGTTGTAGGTCACCACGTTAGATACGGTTGTTGGATTCAGGCGTAGTTGTTTGACCACCCCCTCAAAATTACGATTAGGAAAAGCATCGACAGTGAACTTTGCTTTTTGTCCTACTTTAATGCTTCCTATGTCAGCCTCTGCAAAGCTCGTATTAATTTGCATCTTAGATAGATCTTGCGCGATTGTGATCAAGGTTGGGGTCTGAAAGCTTGCAGCAACGGTCTGGCCGACATCAATCACCCGATCCACCACAATGCCAGAGACGGGGGAGCGAATAATAGAATAAGCTAGATTGGTCTGGTCGCGACTCAGCTGTGCTTTGACAGTGTCTAGCTGTGCTTTTGCTGACTCTAGAGATTGAACTGCTTGATCGAGATCTTGCTTGGAAGCAAAATTCTGACTAAACAAATTACGCATGCGCGCCTCATTGGCCTTTGCCAAGTCCAGAGAGGCTTGAGCATTGTGGAGATTGCCTTTTGATTGCGCAATTTGCGCGGTAAAAAGGGCATCGTCCAACTTCAATAAGATTTGGCCCGCTTTCACTTTATCGTTGTAATCCACATAAAGTTTGCTCACTCGCCCGGAGACTTGTGTGCCCACATTAATTAAGCTCACTGGGTTGATGGTGCCGTTAGCGTTGACGCTTTGTTCAAGATCCCCCTGGGTAATGGTCTGTAATCGATACAAGTCTTCGGGTTTCAATTTTTTACTTTGTTGATAGTAATAAATGGCACCAGCAATCATCATAATGATGAGGATAGTGGGGAGATATTTTTTAATGGTTTTATTCATTCAAGTCTCTGTTTCAATGTTCTGCGTTAGCTTGCGGTAAAGATAAGATCATCGCATTATCAAGCCCACCAATCGCTTGCGCTAATGAGGCTCGGGCAATATTCCAATTGAGTGTCGACTGAACAATTTGTTGGTGCGCATTGGCTAACGCACTTTGGGCACTCAAGGTGTCAATGATGTTGCCAACACCTGCTTTATAGCGACCCAGGGCAACACGTGCAGACTCCTCTGCACTGCGGACCAATGCGTTACTCGCATTCACGGATTCAATGGCTGTGCGGAGTGATTGATAAGCACCCCATACGTCGAGCGAAACTTGAAGTTTTAAGCGATCACGCTGTGCAATTTTGACATCAGCGTTCGCGAGTGCTGACTGTATGCGATAGCTTGGGGCGTATCCACTAAATAGTGGAATCGTTATATTGAGGCCAACTGTTGTAGTGTTGATTTCACTGAGTTGACTGCCATCTTGCCAAGTATTCGACATGGCTACATTGACGGTTGGTTTTGCTGCAGCACGACTAGATAAGATAGAGGCCTCTGCCGCTTTGACTTGCGCTTCGCTGGCAATTAGATCAGGGCGGCGCGCAATGGCTTCATTAATTAAGGTTGTGATGTCTTGATTCAGCTCTACAGCTGCAACGTTTAGTTGGCTAGGCATCAGCTTTAACGTTGTATTTGCAGGCAAGCCCATCACGTTTGCCAAGCTCCCATAAGCACTCTTTAAAGTACCTTCAGCGGTAATGCGCGTTAATGTTGCTTGTGCATAAGCTGTTTGTGCTTGCAGTTTGTCTGCTGGGGTTGTTACCCCTGCTTGATATCGTGCCTCTGCTGCTTTGAAGCTCTCCTTGGCAGTTGTTTCCGATGCAATGGCGGCTTCTAAGGTGCTGATGCCAGCTTGTACTTGGTAGTAATTGGTCACGGCGGCAAATAGTATCGTTTGTACCGCGGCACTTTGCGTCGCACTTGCAGCTTGTAATAGCTGACGGGCATTTTCTAGGGCGGCATCTCGATTACCAAAATCATACAAAAGGTATGTCGCCACCAGGCTATTATTTAAGTTGGTATAGGCGTTATCACGGGTCGCAAGACTTGGGCTTGAGGCGTTCACATTGGTCCCTATGGTGTTGATGACCGAGGGTAAGTAAGCGGATTTAGCAATACCAACCTGTGCGGCTTGAACCCTTGCATTCGCCCAGACCTCTCGTGTTTGAGGGTTGTTGCATAAGGCAGCATTTGCCACATCGCTCAAGTTTAAGTTGCTCTCTGTATGAATGCTTGAACAAGTATCTTGATTGTCTGTTGTCAAATAACCTGCTGGTAAGGATGGCTGGGGGCTAATGTTGAGTGAATTGGTACTATACCAAATGGACTCCTCTCCGGCTAAAGCAAATGTGGAGGAACATAAGAGAAATACGAGTATTGGAATGCGTAATATAATCAAGAGATGGCCTCTAGTTTACTATTAAAGAGCGCCGTGTTCAGCGTCAAACTTTATTTCGGCCTTGGTAAGGTGTGTGACCAAGATGTGAGAGATTAAATTAATGCCAGTACCCGCATATAGTGCTGGAAGCAGGTACAAGGCGACCGACAATTCTGAGCTAAATAAACGATTATCAAGCATCGATAAAGAGTGCTTGGCCATGTCAGATAATATTCTAAGTAAGAATATATCTAATCCAGCCAAGATAATGAGAATAATGCCAAATGAAACGACAGTAGTTCTTGATATCGAACGTTTATGCCAAATCAAAAAATATACAAGCACGGGGGTTGCGACTGAGAAAATAATTAACTCAATAAATTCTTTTTCTAAAAAAACACTAACCATTCCTGTCCCGTCTAAAATTTATACAAGAGCCTCATTAACGTCGCTCAGTTTATTTGGTTTACAAGCAAATTAATTTAAGTCAAAAAAACCAAAAATCCATCAGCAAAATATATCAATCCAAGACCGCCACATAAGACTCCAGTGAGCCACACCAATTTCTTCTTCAATAAGCCCGCAATAGAAGATAGCAGGATAGAGATTTGTAAATAAATAACGGCCAACCCAAAGGCGTGTGAGTGAATTTGTGCTTCATCTCGATTCGCTTCCAATCCTTTCGCCTTGGTTTGTAGCTCTTCTTTTTCTTGGTTGTATTTTTCTACCTTGGAACGGTAATCATTGATGGTCTGATGGTACCTGTCTGAAAGTTGTTGTTGCGTTGCAGCTGGTAGCGAGGCCAAATCAAGGTCCAGTTTGTCAGCTTGCATCTGATACAGGTAGGATTTAATGCTTTTTGATTGATAGAGCGCCCACTCATCGGATGCTTGCGATTGACTCATAATGGACTTCGTTGAGAATCCGCCACCTTTAAAAGTAGCAAGCGTTGCACATACTGCAAAAATGACGGTGGTTAATGCCAAATAATTTAGCCACTGTTCTTTTTTCTCTTCCGCCATTTTCATCTCCTCTCCGTTTTAACTTTACTGCGTATTTTGAGTATACACCTTAGCTAATTTAAAGAGATTCATCCAAGATGAAGTATAAAAAAATTAGAGCGCAGTCAACGGATAACTTAACCGCACGTTATCTGTATCAAGTAACACAAAATAACAATCGCTTTAACCGAGGAGAAGTAAAATGAAACAATTGCATTGGCTATTGCTTGCCGCTGGTATTTCATTAAGTGGAGCTGCGCAAGCCCATGAGTACGGCCATTATGGTCATGGGTACGGGCACGGCGGCGTTGGTTTTTATTTCGGCGTACCAGGTCCTTATTATCCCTACTATAGCTATCCGTATCCTTACTATCCCTATCCACCCGCAGTAATCGCCCCAGCACAGCCGCCTGTGTACGTTGAGCAACAGCCACAAGTTGTACAGCAAACACAGGTGCAGCCGCAAATAGCCCCAATACAAGACGCGACTAACTATTGGTATTACTGCACTAGCCCAGAGGGATACTACCCTTATGTTAAGGACTGTACAGTTAGCTGGAAAAAGGTCCCAGCCACACCACCAAAATAAGTTGATTAGGGAAAATCAATCATGAGATTTAATATAAAACATATTGCCGTGATTTGTTCGGCACTTGCATTGGGCGCTTGCGTTTCTCTCCCTAATGGCCCGAGCAGAATGGCTTTACCGGGAAGCGGTAAATCTTTCGACCAGTTTCAATATGATGATGCGTCATGTCGTGGTTTTGCTCAGACGCAAATTGGCGGTAAGACAGCGCAGCAAGCTTCGAATGATAGCTTTGCTGAGACTGCTATTCTAGGGACTGCGATTGGCACTGCAGTGGGCGCAGCAGTTGGCGGCGGTCATGGCGCGGCGGCTGGTGCAGCAGGTGGGCTTTTAATGGGTAGTGCTATTGGCGCGAATGCGGCCAACGTCTCAGGATATACCACCCAGCAGGTATACGATAACGGGTACATACAATGCATGTATGCAAAGGGGCATAAAGTACCTGTTTCCGGCAGACTTAATCAACAAGCTCCTTATAGCCCACCACCTGTATCACCACAGAATAACTATGTACCCCCACCACCACCTGGCTCCCCACCTCCGCCACCACCAAGTTCACCTGTGGTCCCTCCTGGCTATTAATTAATTGAATTGAGGGCTTAATTATGCAAATCAAGACATTGAGTAAATTGCTGGTATTGATCTTTGCGACTGCAATTCATACCACGTCTTACGCTGAAGAACATTTTCGGGGTGAGCGAGATCATGAAGATCGCGGTCATGAATTGCGTGGCCACGACTACCGAGAGGGTTGGCGGGGCGACATGAGACGCTTCCATGAGCGTGATATCGACATATGGAGAGGTGGGCGTTGGTATCATGGCTATCATGATGGACGAAATGCATGGTGGTGGTTTGCCGGCGGTGTATGGTATGCCTATAGCGCGCCTGTTTATCCGTACCCTGATCCTTATCAGCCATCAGTTGTCATCGTCCAGACCCCACAACCACCCGTCTACGTAGAGCAAACGCCCCCGCAGGTGCAATCTGCACCGCCAACGCAGTCTTCTCCGCAGGCGCAGTTCTGGTACTACTGCAGCAATCCTGCAGGGTACTACCCTTACGTACCCAATTGCTCAGTGGATTGGCAAAAAGTACCAGCAAACCCTGCTCAGCCACAGCAATAATTTTGAATTAATTTTATTTAGGAGATTGAGATGAACATGAAATATTTATTATCAGCAGTATCCGTTTTAGCTGTTTTTGGTTGTTCAAATACATATGCTCATGAAGGCCATGATGCAAATAAAGAAGACAGAATACGTGAAGCATTTGAACAAGCTGACACTAATAAAGATGGGAAAATCAGCCATGAAGAATTCCGTATTGCGCATGAAAAACGCGGTGAAGAAATGTTTAAGAAAATGGATGCCAACGGTGATGGTTTCATTGATGCTGCTGAACGCAAGGATTTTCACGAAAAAATGCGCGAGCATCGTCATGAACATCAAAAAGAGTGGAGACATAAAACGAAAGATGAAGGTGCAATAATTAACGAGACCAAGTAGTTTTCTTATTTGCTGATTTAGTCTGAAGATTCTAACTCAGACTAAATCAGTCAATTAATCCTGGTCCAGCACACTAAAGTCATAGCCTCCTCTAGAGGGCCCTAAAACCTTATTGATCCGTAAAAACTTTTGACGCTCTAGTTAGAGAAAATGTCGCGAATCCCGACGTCGAAAAAAGCGTCAATTCTTTTGACACAAACCCCGAATAAAAAGCTTAAAATTCCCTCATAAAGTTTGTATTTGTTATGTATTGAGATTTTAGACGTAAAAAAAGCGACCACATCAATGTAATCGCTTGTTTTAAAATATAAAAATGGTGGGAGATGCGAGGGTCGAACTCGCGACAAACGGATTAAGAGTCCGCTGCTCTACCAACTGAGCTAATCTCCCATGAGGGGCGCAATTATCAAGTTAAAGCAGGAAAGTGTCAACCAGCTAAGCAATGACAAACACTGATAAACGGTTTTTAATAATACTTGCTGTCAAGCAAAAATATGCAGACATGAATTAATGTCAACCAAAACAATTAATAATTCGTTAGTATGGTTGGGTAGTGTCATTTTTAATCATAAGGAGTATTAAATGAGTAAATTATTAGCAGTTTTAATGGCAGGTGTTTTTTCAGTAGTATCTTTTTCAACTTTAGCAGCAGACGCGCCAGTAGCACCAACAGAAACAGCAGCAGCACCTGCAAAGGTAGCCCCAGCTAAAGCACACCACGCTAAAAAGCATGCTCACAAAAAAGAAGCAAAAGAAGACAAAATGGAAGATGCTAAAGAAGCCGCACCAGCTGCAGCAAAATAATTCTTTAATTAGATAAAAGAAAGCGCCTTCGGGCGCTTTTTTAATGTCTCGATATTGTCTTCTTGAAATATTTGATGGTGTTTATACTAAAAAAATGGGCACTTCATAAGAAGCGCCCAATAAAGAGGAGATAACATGCGAGATATGCAAGTTAACTATCAAATATTAATCATCAAGTGTTTCAACTATGTTGCATTTTTATAATGATTTAATTATTTTTGCTCATATGCTCTAGTGTTGCCCATAAAAATTGCTCTAGCGTTGAGCGCAATGTAGGTTAAGTGTAGAGTGGAGTATGATTAACATTAAAAGCTCCATAAACAATGATTTAGAGGCGAAGCAATATGAACACGAAAGTAGTAAGCAGCCAAGCTTTTAATGACCAAAAACCAGGGACATCAGGCTTACGTAAAAAAGTCACTGATTTTCAAAAGCCCCATTACCTAGAAAACTTTGTTCAAAGCATTTTCGATTCTCTCAATATTCCAAAAAATGCAACCCTGACATTAGGGGGCGACGGTCGTTATTACAACCGTGAAGCTATCCAGATTATTATTAAAATGGCCGCGGCTAATGGATTCAAACGTGTATTAGTTGGGCAAGCTGGCATCTTATCCACCCCAGCAGCGTCCTGCATCATCCGAAAATATAAAACCTTTGGTGGGATCATCCTTTCTGCTAGCCATAATCCTGGTGGCATAGATGGCGATTTCGGCATTAAATACAATACCGAAAATGGCGGTCCTGCCCCAGAAAAAATAACCGAAGCAATTTTTGAGAAATCAAAAAATATACAGTCCTACAACATCATAGAAGCGCCAGACGTTGCATTAGATGTGATTGGCGAAACCGACTTGTTTGGCATGAAGGTGCAAGTGATTGATGCGGTAGCAGACTATGCCGAGTTGATGGAATCGCTATTCGACTTCAATGCAATTAAGGATTTACTCGCCTCAGGCTTTCGAATGAAGTTTGACGCAATGCATGCAGTAACAGGCCCATATGCCCAAGAGATTTTTATTAATCAATTAGGTGCGCCGCCTGACAGCATTATGAATTGCGTGCCTTTACCAGACTTTGGTGGCGGGCATCCAGACCCTAACCTCACCTACGCGGATGAACTGGTTGATATCCTATACGGCGAAAATGCCCCGGATTTTGGTGCGGCTTCTGATGGCGATGGTGACCGTAACATGATCTTGGGCAAGGGCTTCTTTGTGACCCCATCAGACAGTCTTGCACTGATTGCAGCGAATGCTAAGATGGTAAAAGGTTATACCAAGGGCATTGCTGGGGTAGCGCGATCCATGCCAACAAGTGGTGCGGTAGACATGGTCGCAAAATCGCTAGACATCCCCTGCTTTGAAACCCCAACCGGCTGGAAGTTTTTTGGCAACCTCATGGATGCTGACCAAGTAACGCTATGCGGCGAGGAAAGCTTCGGTACCGGCTCCAGCCATGTACGCGAAAAAGATGGCCTGTGGGCAGTCCTATTTTGGCTGAATATTTTAGCGATCAAGCGTCAATCTGTTGAGCAAATTGTGAAGCGTCACTGGCTTCAATTTGGTCGCAACGTCTATTCACGTCATGACTATGAAGACCTATCGCTTGACGCTGCCAAAGGCATCATTGACCACCTACGTAATCACTTCACATCATTATCCGGACAATCTTTTGGCCGATACACCATTAAATCATGTGATGACTTTAGTTATACCGATCCCATCGATGGAAGCATCAGCGCCCAACAAGGCTTACGTATTTTATTTAACGATGGATCACGTATCGTGTTCAGGCTTTCAGGTACTGGTACATCTGGCGCCACATTACGAATCTATCTGGAGGCGTTTGAACCGGATAGCAACAAGCACCATTTAGATGCGCAAGTCGCCTTAGCTGAAATGATCCAAATTGCTTTGCAGATATCAGAGCTTAAACAAAGAACGGGCCGCGACAAACCAACCGTGATTACTTAATTTGGTCACATCAATAAGCTCACTTAATTTTCCTAAGGCAGTGCTATGCTGACGGCCTTTTTTATCCCTTCTGTTTGAAAGTCTCACTATGCAAACCACTGCTAACGCCAGCACCGAAACGTTTATTCCAAGCAAAGATGCTTCGCTTGAGTATTCAATTAAGACGCTACAAGCCAAGCTATTAGACATTGGCTTTCATGTAGAAGAGCGCTCATGGCTCAATGAAATTGAAGGAATCTGGTCCGTGCACGTCACGGATCGGGATTGCACACGTTTGTTTAGTAATGGCAAAGGCGCATCACAACTAGCGGCTAGAGCAAGCGCACTAGGGGAATATTTCGAGCGTTTAAGTACCAATTATTTTTGGACACATTTTTATTTGGGCCAAACAATTAGCGAGCAAGATTATGTCCATTACCCAAACGAAAAATGGTTTCCACTCACTAGCGATGCTTGGCCTGCTGGCATACTCAACAAAGAACTACATCAATTCTACAATCCTGAGAATACCGTTTCTGCGAGCAAACTCATAGACTTGAACTCAGGAAATGCTAAGCGTGGCATTTGCGCGATTCCCTACACGCGACTTCGCGACGCTGAGGTCGCTTATTTTCCAGTCAATTTAATCGGTAATCTTTATGTCAGCAACGGCATGTCTGCTGGGAACACCCTTAAAGAAGCGCGCACCCAAGCGCTGGCAGAAATCTTTGAGCGTGACATTAAATACAAAATCATTCGCGAGGGCATATGCCTCCCAGATGTCCCAGAGTCCGTGATCAATCGTTACCCACGCATTGCAGCCGGCATTAAAGGATTACGCGAGGCGGGATATGG
>CAJBIA010000147.1 GCA_903953055.1 uncultured Methylophilaceae bacterium | reverse complement strand
TCGGTACAAGTGAAGACCCATACTTGCGCTTTAACTTCATTCCTTCCACTCCAGGGGTCTTAGCAGTTAAGGCCGTTGATAATGACGGTAAAGAATTTACACAACAAACAGAAGTTAAAAATTAAACAATTTTTCAACTAATAAAAAAGGGCGCATATGCGCCCTTTTTTATTCACTTCATCTTATTTTTTACACGACCCTTTGCAACAAAGTCCACATAATGACATTCTGCTCATGGTGCCATCTTTATCAATAAACTTATGTTTCAAAGCCCCTAACACGTGAATGCCAATCACCACCAACATGGTGATGCCAACAACTTCATGGACATCTACAAATGACTCACGAATAGCTTTGTTATCCAAACCGTTCATCAAACTGATACCAAACCATTTCACACCATATTCAAATTTGCTATTAATCGCCATGACTAAACCAGTAATTGGTAAAGCAAACATGAGCAAATAAAGTAGATGATGACCGCCTGTCGCAATCTTTTTCTCAATCGTGGTTAACGTATCTAATAGTGCTGGCGGGCGATGCGTAATTCGCCAAAATAATCGGAAAGCAACCAATCCCAAAATAGTAATACCGACTGATTTATGCAAATTAAAATAAAAGGTTCTTGGGGTCATTTCAGTTGCCATATTCCATGTATAAACGCCCAAATTAAACAAATCAAATGACATCGCCTTGGGTTGGTCTTTCGGAATGTCCGCCATAAACCAGCCTAAACCAAACATTGCAAAAATCGCAATCGCAATAAGCCAATGCAAAACAATGGCCGTTTTTGTATATTGATTCTGAGTCATACTTTTCCCCTTATTAAATATTACCGCTTAATCTTAGCGTGCTATATTGCATCATAATTGCTCATCTTGCTAGACCTGTCTGTATATTGAAAGTTTACTGTCATGCCTAAAATGCATGCTCTTTTTAAGGAATGTTGATGTTAAGAAGAATATTGATTGGCCTATGTGCTCTCTGTATTTCAGAACTTTCGATAGCCACTCCGCTCATTATGGAGTCGTTAGGCAATGGGATTTATGTTCATCATGGTATTCATGAGGATATGACTGAAGGATATAAAGGGGATATTTGCAACTTAAGTTTTATTGTTGGTAGCAAAGGAATTGCTGTCATTGATACCGGTGGCAATTTTAAAACCGGCCAGTCTCTCCACGAAGCAATTCGGCAAGTTTCAAACTTGCCCATTCTTTACATCATTAATACCCACGTGCATCCGGACCACATTTTTGGAAATGCTGCCTTTCTTAAAGACAATGCGATTTTTGTCGGCCATGCAAAGCTTCCTGATGCCATGGAACGAAGACGCGATGGATATATGCGACTTAATAAGCAGTGGCAAGGAGATGACTTCAAAGAAAGCGAAATCGTAAAGCCCAGCTTGTTAGTCAAGGATAAGCTTACTTTAGACCTTGGGGATAGAGCGATTTTATTAACGGCCTATCCAACAGCTCATACCAATACCGACCTAACTGTTTATGACAAAAAAAGTTCTACCCTATGGACAGGCGACCTACTATTTGTTGAGAGGACGCCATCAATTGACGGAGATATCAAAGGTTGGTTAGCTGTTATTAATGAACTTAAAACCAATGAGGCAGAATACGCGATTCCTGGACATAGCAGCTCCTTAAAAGATGCAAATTGGAAAGCGCAGCTCAATAATGAAGAGAGATACTTATGGACGCTTTTAAATGATATTCGAAATAGTATTAAAAAAGGCGAGGTCATGGAAAAAGCAATGGGGACGGCTGCCGCCTCCGAACGAACTTATTGGCAACTTTTTGATATAGTCAATCGGCGAAATGTGAATAATATTTACCCTTTATTAGAGTGGGAGTAAAACCATTCAAATGAGCGCTTCATGTATAATTAATTAAGTATTTAATTCATTCAACCCCTACATTTATTGCCCTTAAATCTTGGTCTTTTCTTCTCAATTTCCTTTCAATCGTGATACTGCATTTGCATGGGCGCTCGCGCTTTCGATTGCATTACATGCACTTGCCGTTTGGAAAATCCCTAACATTGAATTTGAAAAAATGATTAAGCCTAAAGAGCTAACAATAGACTTGATTCAACCAAAGCCAGAAGCGCTACCCCCGCCCCCGGTTAAACCACCTGAGCCAATAAAACCAAAGGTGGTTCAACCACAACCTAAACCCATCCCACAGCTATTGCCTAAGCCCGTCCAGGCCGTATCGCCTCAACCAATTGTCGAGCCTCCGCCAGCAGTGATTGCGGTTGCACCAAAGACTGAAACACCCCCAACTTTTGCTGCCCCATCACCTGAAACGCCAAGGCCAGTTTCAACAATCAATCAAGCAGATCTTGATGCAGCAAGAAGCCAATATGGAAGTGCACTAAGTCGAGAAATTGCAAAACACATCAACTATCCCGGGATTGCAAAAATGCGTGGGTGGCAAGGTATAGTTGAGATCGATTTTCAACTCGATGGTAACGGTAAGATTCTGAGTCAAAAAATTCATACTTCCAGTGGATTTGAAGTGCTAGACAAACAAGCGCTTGAAATGGTTAAAAAATCTAATTTTCCATTACCTCCAGAAGTACTAAAAAATAGCGCATTTAATGTAACCGTGCCCGTTTCATTTAGACTGGAATAAATCCAAAAGGGGTAAGAAGGGTTCAATAATGAACCCTAATAGCTGCAAATAGACTAAACAATAAGCGCGATGTGAATTCATCTTCAAATCTTCATAAAACCTACTTGCGCAAATCTGGTTTTTTAACAACAATGGTTACAGGCTCATTTAATCTAAAATTATGAACAACTCAAGATTCCAAGACTTCGAACTTCCTTCTACTGGGGGTAAGAATTTCAAGCTCTCTGAACACCTAAGTAAAACTCTCGTTATTTATTTTTATCCTAAAGACGCAACTCCTGGCTGTACTACACAAGGCCAACAATTCCGAGATCATTTTGCAGAATTTAATGCATGCAATACTGAAATTTTTGGCATTTCCCGCGACAGCATAAAATCCCATGAAAACTTTAAAGCTAAATTCGAATTCCCATTCGATCTTCTCTCAGACAATGAAGAGTTAGCATGCAAATTATTCGATGTTATTAAAATGAAAAAAATGTATGGCAAGGAGGTGAGAGGAATAGAACGTAGTACATTTATTATCAACAAGGAAGGCGCTTTAATACGCGAATGGCGTGGCGTCAAAGTTGATGGCCACATCCCCGAGGTATTAGCATTTATTCGTTCATTGTAATTTTAGGTTTTTTTTATTTTTAGTATTTTTTGGGGAAATTAAACTAATGGCTAAGAAACTAGCAGCAGTCAATAAATTATTTGTTCTCGATACCAACGTGCTAATGCACGATCCTTCAAGCCTTTTCCGATTTGAAGAACATGATATATACCTGCCAATGGTGACCCTAGAAGAGTTAGATAACAACAAAAAGGGCATTACCGAAGTCGCTAGAAATGCACGCCAAACCAGTCGAAACCTAGAAGAAATAGTGGGCACTAACTTATCCGATCTTGACCACGGATGCCCACTTGCAATCAAAGGTAATAAGCATGTTACAGGTCATTTGTTTTTGCAAACTGACGCTGTCGATTTTGATCTCCCGATGCTCGCTGGCAGTAAAGCAGATAATGAAATTTTAGGCGTAGTTCTTGCCCTAAAAAAGAAGTACCCAGATCGCCAAGTTATCCTCGTCAGTAAAGATATTAATATCCGCATTAAGGCCCGTGCTCTAAATGTTCCCGCAGAAGATTACTTCAACGATAAAGTCCTAGAAGATACTGAATTACTTTACTCAGGTATGAAGGAACTGCCTGAAAACTTTTGGGAAAAACACAGTAAAGCTATGGAGTCTTGGCAGGACGCAGGTCGAATGTTTTATCGCATCACTGGCCCGCTTTGCAGAAGCTTCTTAATTAATGAGTTTTTATTTTATGCCTTTGAAAAACCTTTTGAAGCTATCGTTAGAAGCTTAGAGGGTAACACTGCTGTTCTAGAAATTATCAAAGACTTCACGCAAGTCAAACATAATGTTTGGGGGATCACTGCCCGCAACCGCGAACAAAATTTCGCACTCAACCTTCTCATGGATCCAGATGTAGATTTCGTTTCCCTGCTAGGACAAGCGGGGAGCGGAAAAACTTTACTCACTCTTGCGTCAGCATTAACGCAAACGCTGGACAAGAAAATTTACAGTGAAATCATCATGACACGGGTGACGGTACCAGTGGGAGAAGATATTGGCTTCTTACCAGGAACCGAAGAAGAGAAAATGACCCCTTGGATGGGGGCACTTGAAGATAATTTAGATGTTCTTAATAAGTCAGATGATGATGGTGGGGAGTGGGGAAGAGCTGCCACACAGGATTTAATCCGCACTAGAATTAAAATCAAATCTCTTAATTTCATGCGTGGGCGTACATTTCTCAATAAATTCTTAATTATTGATGAAGCGCAAAACCTAACACCAAAACAAATGAAAACCCTAATTACACGTGCCGGCCCTGGTACTAAGGTTGTTTGTTTAGGAAACATCGCCCAAATTGATACGCCCTACCTCACTGAAGGCAGCTCTGGCCTAACTTATGTGGTAGATCGTTTTAAAGGCTGGGAACACAATGGTCATATCACGCTAATGCGAGGTGAACGTTCTCGCTTAGCTGATTTTGCCTCTGAGATTCTTTAGTTGAAAAACGCAATGGGCAAAGGGTTTTACACCCTTTTAATAGCACAGTTTTTATCTGCGGTGGCTGATAACGCTTTGCTCTTTGCGGCAATTGCTCTGCTTCATCAACTCCATTCACCTACATGGCATGAGCCGCTATTACGTGAGTTTTTCGTTATTTCGTTTATTGTACTTGCGCCTTTTGTGGGCCCATTTGCTGACGCCCTTCCAAAGGGCAGGGTCATGTTTTTAAGCAATGGCATCAAATTCTTTGGCTGTGTTTTAGCTTTAATTGGTGTACCACCCCTCTATATTTACGCGATCGTCGGTATAGGCGCTGCTGCCTATTCGCCTGCAAAATACGGAATTTTGACGGAAATGTTACCCCCCAGCATGTTGATTAAAGCTAATGGGTGGATAGAGGGGACAACGGTGACCGCAATTATCATCGGTCCCGTTTTTGGCTCCACCATTTCCGCACATGACCCGTATTTTGGGATTGCTGTCATTACCCTAATTTATATGTTAGCGGCATTCTTCAATTACCACATTCCTAAACTCCCGATTGATCATTGCATAGAGCAACGGTCTCTTGGTTTCTTATTGAAAGATTTTTGGCACGCGTTTACAACGCTATGGAAGGACACTCAGGGCCAGGTATCGCTCGCAGTGACAACCCTATTCTGGGGCGCTGGCGCTACTTTGCAATTTGTTATTTTAAACTGGGCGCATCTTTACTTAGGGTTTGATCAACAATCGGCCGCCAAACTAATTGCTGTTCTAGCGGTTGGTATTGCAGTTGGTTCTGTCATTGCTTCCATCTATGTCAAACTCGAGAAAGCTGCTGATGTATTACCAGCCGGCGTTTATATGGGCGGCTTAGTGGTGAGTATGGTTTTTGTTCACAACGTCTTTGTTGCGGCAATTATTTTATTCTGCATTGGCATACTTGCCGGCTATTTTTTAGTTCCCCTGAACTCACTTCTTCAACATCGTGGCCACACCCTTCTAGGCGCAGGACATTCCATCGCAGTTCAAAATTTTAATGAGAATATTGGCATTTTACTAATGCTTGGCGCTTATACTTGGATGGTGGGCAAGAATTTTGCTATTAACGATATCATCGTTATTTTTGGTGGGTTCGTCATCATTACGATGAGTCTTATTTCCTACTTGTACCATAAACACGTCAGACTAAAACAGTAATTCAATTTAACTGAAATTATTCGGTTAAATTAATGCAATTTAACCTGCGGTTCAGTACGACGCGTAATCATTCGGGCGAGCGTTTGCAAAAATACGGTAAAAAATCCATGCAATGCAATCAGATGCATTTTATATAATGACTGATACATCAATCTTGCAAACATGCCCTCAATAAACATTGTTCCACCAGATAAAGAACCCATCAAACTACCTACAGTAGAATAGCGCCCTAGATTAACTAGTGAGCCGTAGTCTCTATAAACGTAATTTGGAAGTTCACCGCCACGCAGCCTTACTTTCACGGTTTTAATCAGCATAGATGCTTGCTGATGTGCAGCCTGAGCTCTTGGTGGCACATTATCAACACTGCCGATTCTAGGACATGCAGCGCAGTCCCCAAAGGCAAAAATGTCTTCATCCACTGTTGTTTGTAAGGTGCGCTTAACAACTAATTGGTTAATTCGGTTGGTTTCTAATCCATCCAAACCATTAAGGAAGTCTGGCGCTTTAATACCGGCAGCCCAAACTACGAGTTCAGATGGAATAAATCGACCGCTATGCGTATAAATTCCTTTATCTGTGACTTCAGTGACGCGTTCGCCGGCGTAAACATGTACACGTAATTTACGTAGTTCAAGATCAACTGCCTTTGATAAATTAGCCGGCAAGGCTGGTAATACGCGATCAGAGGCCTCAATAAGAGAAATGCTAATATCCTTATCAGGATCAATCTTGTCGAGCCCGTAGGCGGCTAATTCTCGTGTAGTGTTATGCAATTCTGCCGAAAGCTCAACGCCCGTTGCGCCGGCACCCACAATGACAACTTCTAGCTGACCAGCATGCACTGGGCCTGCTTGTGTTTGAGCGCGAACTAAGGCGTTATGCAAC
>CAJBIA010000146.1 GCA_903953055.1 uncultured Methylophilaceae bacterium | reverse complement strand
GTCGTTGCCAGGTCCTTGATGAAATATTTCAATATTCTCACAAACATCACGCATCAACGCCGCAAGGTACAGATCAAATTTAACTAGCTCAGCCATCGCAAGGGGACTGGCATCTCCCTTCACAATCATCATCAATCGCGCAAACTGCTGAGCAAAAAAGGTATCAAGAGATAATTTCAATTCCTCGACGGGTTTTTTGTCTTCGCTCTCTACTTTGGGTTCTTTTTCTGACTTAGCCTTATCTTTGACTCCCGTCTGCGCAATCATCGCAGGGATGCTTTTCATCATTTGACGAATGAATACATCCATCTCATGACGCAAACGCACGCCATGCCCCGCATTTAAATAGAGCGGAAGTGGTTTTTCTGGGGCATCAAAGTGATAAAGCAGAACTAGGTCATGGGGTTTGGCACGATGACTAGAAGCCGCTTGGATGGCCTTCAAAGTCAGCGACTTTCTGCCGCTTCCAGACTCTCCAAGCACCAGCATATTAAAACCACGCTCAAATAAACTTAAGCCGAAATTTGCAGCCTGCGCCGCATCCGCTTGCCCGATCCATGCAAAAGAATCTTCTAAGTTCAAGGAGGATGTATTGATAAAACCTAGATCAGTCGCCTGGAGTGGAATATTAAGTTGTGCAGCTTTTAATGAAGTAGACATTCGGTATTTTCTAATCGTTAATTTTATGTAGTGGACTTCCAGCGATGGCGAGCATCCTCATCGGAAGTTTTCGCTTCCACCCATCGTAAGCCATGTTGCGTTTGTTCTTTTTTCCAAAAAGGGGCATCTGTTTTTAAATGATCCATGATGCATTCACATGCCTCAAAAGCCTCTTGCCTATGAGCTGTGGCTACCAAAACTAATACTATTTGGTCTTGCGGTTTCAATTCCCCTACCCGGTGGACGATCAGGGCGTCCGTAATCGACCACCTGACTTTGACCTGGGCAATAATCTCTGCTAGGGCCTTCTCGGTCATCCCAGGATAATGTTCTAAAAACATTGAGTCGACATTGTCGCCATCATTTAAGTCTCTGACCTGACCAACAAATGAGACAACCGCTCCAATATTGGCGGAGCTTAAGCGCATAGCAGTTATTTCAGCGCCAACATCAAAATCTTCGGTTTGCACTCTAACGCCCATATGGACCATTATCCTCCAGTCACTGGCGGGAAAAATGCCACTTCATCCCCACTGTTGATGATGGCATCGTTGTCTACAAGCCCGTGATTAATGGCTGCACGAATGGACTGCTGACCACCAAACAAATCCGCCCAAGTCTCACCACGTTCTGCCAAATGCACTTTTAACTGCGCAATGGTTTTGACATTGACCGGCAACTCTATGTCTTCTGTTGAGTAATTAAGCGATTCCTTTAGTCTGGCAAAATAAAACACCTTAATCAAATGGATCATCCCCCATCACATCCGAATCTGTCACTGCACCGCGTTGACCACTTAGCGCTTGTGCCATCAATTGGGTTAATTTTTGCTTATGGACGGGATTATTCATCAAGCTAGAGCTAAACGTAATGCCAAATTTTGCTGCATATTGTTGGACTAGCATAATCAAAACCGTTTCGCTTGCACCTCTATCCTGGGGGGTTTCATCCGTCATGATGGGTCCTTATTGTTCTGAATCATCATCTAAAACGCCTGCATCAACTATTTCATCGATGGGCAACGCCAATGAAGCAGCATCGCCAGCCAACTCAACGCGTTCGATTTGCGAAAACCGTCTTGAAATCTTTTGGCTTGTCGTTTGAACATCGAGCGCATCCTCATGGGCTAAACGAATATGATCCGCCAATTTCTTCATTCTCGAATCAAAACGACCAAACTCTTTGCCTAGCTTGCCTAGCTCTTCTTTAATGATGTGTACCTGTTTGCGTGTTTCAACATCCTTTAGCACCGCACGCGCAGTATTAAGCACTGCCATCAGCGTGGTGGGTGATACCACCCATACGTTTTTTGCCATCGCGTAATCGACAATGTCACGATGATTGGCATGAATTTCAGCAAATACCGCCTCGGCTGGAATAAACATCACTGCGCCGTCTGAGGTGACATCGGCAATGATGTATTTACTTGCAATATCATCCACATGCTTCTTAACGTCCACCTTAAATTGCCGCTGCGCAGCAACCTTTTCTAGGTCACTCACCCCGTTTTCATACATGCGGTGATAATTCTCAAGTGGGAATTTCGAGTCAACCGCAACCAATCCAGTAGGCTCAGGTAAGAACAACGCACAATCAACACGTGTGCCGTTAGGAAGGTTGTATTGCATTTCATAGGTGCCATTTGGCATCACATTACGCACCAAGCCTTCCAACTGCACTTCACCAAAAGCCCCACGTGATCGCTTATCGCCCAGCAAGGCTTGCAAGCTCACCACATTGGTCGTCAAACCATCAATCTTTTCTTGGGCTTTATCAATCGTGGCTAAACGCTCCATCACCCGCACAAAAGTATCATTCGTTTTCTTAAAGCCTTCATCTAGACGTTCAGAAACCTTACCGCTAATTTCTTCCAAACGCCCATCCACGACCTTACTTAAACTTTCAATGCTGGCTGTTAATTGTAGTGTGGCATTTCGCATCGTGGCTTGAATGAGCTCTTGTTCAGCCTTACCTTGTTCGGCAAGCGTGATATGTAACTTTTCAATCACATTTTCACGCGTCTGTGCCAAGCTCGCTGTTTGCGCATTTTGTAAAGCCTGCATGGCTTCACGCGTTTGCGCTAACTCTTGCGCAACCCCTCCACGAAGGCGTTCGCTTGATTCTTGAGAGGATGCGTTTAAGCGATCGCCTAATTTATTCAAACCATCATGCAAATCAAGCAGCATGGCGCGATGTTTTTCTTCCAACTGAGCAAGCAAAGCGCCATTTAAATCTGGCTTATTTGCAGATTGGCGAAGCAGAATGGCTAGCAAAAGTAGCGCAATAATTGAAATGATAAAAGTGAGAATTTCTAGCATAGGAAACCATTATACTCCAAGCAAGCTGTCGCTACTTCACGCATCAACCAGCTTAAATATTTGATCAATGTCAATAAGTCATATGATCTTAATGAGGCCTGCCCCGAAATATTGTAAAATGTTAATTATAAGCAATATTACTAATAAAATAGATTGAGGATACCTTCGTGAATATTCAGAGCCATATTGTTGATTTGCCAACACCGACCGGGGTCATGCGAACTTATGTCCACCGCCCTGCTGGTGAAGGCGCCTACCCTGCAATCTTATTTTACTCAGAAATATTCCAACAAACTGGCCCCATTGAACGCGCTGCTAGGTTCATGGCTGGACATGGTTATGCAGTGTTAGTCCCTGAAGTATTCCACGAACTCAATCCAATCGGCACGGTGCTTGGTTATGATGATGCTGGTCGTGACAAAGGCAATGCAGATAAGTCAGCAAAAGACGTTCAAGGTTACGATACGGATAACGAAGCCTTAATTGAATTTGTCAAAAAGCAAACTTGGTGCAATGGAATCATTGGCGCGATGGGCTTTTGTATTGGCGGTCACTTAGCCTTCCGTGCTGCGTTGCAAAAAGAAGTTAAATCAACCGCCTGTTTCTATGCAACAGACTTACACAGCCAAGTCATCCCCAATAAGCCAGGTCAACACAGCATGGAAAACCTAGCCAAAATCAATGGGGAACTCCTCATGATATGGGGCAAACAAGACCCACATATTCCAGCAGCAGGTCGGGCAAAAGTTTATAGCGAGCTCAGTGCGACTGACATCAAATTCACCTGGCATGAATTTAATGGTCAACACGCGTTTATGCGTGACGAAGGTGACCGCTATGATCCACAACTAGCATCAATGAGTTATCAACTAGCCCTTCAACTGTTTAGCAGAACCTTACGTTAATCTGGATCATCAATGAATAAAAAAGGGGCTTACGCCCCTTTTTTATTTACTCAATCGATCACTTAGCCAATAAAACCAAGTCTGCTTTTAAATCTTCAATGTGTTCCAACCCAACAGCAATGCGGACCAATCCATCACTAATGCCAGCAGCGAGCCTTGCTTCTGGCGTGACTCGGCTATGCGTTGTCGTCGCAGGGTGCGTAATCGTGCTCTTCGCATCCCCTAAGTTGGCAGTGATCGAAATCATCTTGGTTGCATCAATTAACGCCCAAGCAGCCTCCTGCTGAGTTTGACCAGCTTTAGGTTTGACTTCAAAACTGACAATACCCCCGCCACTGACTTGCTGTTTCATCGCGAGTAAATGTTGAGGATGAGAGGTTAACCCAGGATAAAAAACTCGGGCCACCTGTGGCTGAATTTCTAACCATGTCGCCAATGCCAATGCATTTTTAGCATGGGCTTCCATCCGCACAAACAAGGTCTCAAGCCCCTTTAAAAATACCCAAGCATTAAATGCACTCATGGTCACGCCAGCCGTGCGTAAAAATCCATACACAGGCTCCATATGCACTTTTGACCCCAGCACAGCCCCACCTAGGCACCTGCCTTGCCCATCAATATATTTCGTCGCAGAGTGAATGATAATATCTGCACCTAATTGCAAGGGACGCTGGATCGCTGGCGTACAAAAACAATTATCAACCACCAGCAGAGCGCCGGCGCGGTGTGCAATTGTTGCTAGCAATGGAATATCACAGACTTCCGTAAGCGGATTGGACGGCGTTTCCACAAAAAATAGTTTTGTTTTAGACGTAATAGCCGCTTCCCATTCGCTGACATCCGTCAGGGAAACAAAGGTCACTTCCAATCCCCAGCGTTTCAAGATATTGCTAAACAGCTGTACGCTTGTGCCAAAAATACTGCGAGAGGCCACAATATGATCGCCAGCGCTACACAAGCCCATCACACAAGCCAAAATCGCTGACATACCACTAGATGTCGCGACACACTGCTCTGCACCCTCCAGGGCCGCCAGCTTGTCCTGAAACATGGTGACCGTGGGATTCGTAAAGCGAGAATAGATATTACCTGGCTCCGTGCCACCAAAACGCGCGGCGGCTTGCGCTGCATTTTTGAAGCGAAAGCTTGAATTCAAGAACAGCGCCTCAGAATTTTCACCAAATTCGGTCATTTGATTACCCGCTCTCACCCCTAATGTTTCTGGATGCCATGCTTGTTCATCAAACCCATCTATTATCTTATTTGTAGACATCTTGATACCCTTACCTGCCCCAATAGAGACATAAAAAAACCCGTTTTGCGATTAGGCTAAAACGGGTTTGCTGTAACTAGCACTCGCTTTAGCTGAATTTATTTAGCGCCCGCAAGCTGAGCTATGCATCTAAGCAACTCAAATCAGCGCATGTCCATACTATCCCTCTCGCTTATGATCGTCAAGCAATCGAGATACAACTGATTTAGCTGACCTCTTCTTCGTGTTCTTTAGAATTGACGAGATTTAAATCCATTTGCGTGATGGAGTTGGCCGGACGTTTTTTTTCTTGTACCTCACCACGTGCTGATTCAATCGCTGTTAAATAAGCTTCATTGATATCGCCCGTCACATATTTTCCATCAAAACAAGAGCAATCAAACACTTTAATTTTTGGATTACTTAGCTGCACCGCTGAGACCAAAGCATCTAGGTCCTGGTAGATTAAGGCATCAGCTCCGATTTCATTACAAATTTCCTCATCTGCACGTCCCGTAGCAAGCAATTCATTTCGGGTTGGCATGTCAATACCATACACATTCGGGAAACGAACTGGAGGGGCTGCTGAAGCAAAATACACCTTATTGGCACCGGCATCTCGTGCCATTTGCACAATTTGTTGTGAGGTAGTTCCTCGGACGATTGAGTCGTCCACCAATAGTACGTTTTTACCTTTAAATTCCATCCCAATGGGATTGAGCTTTTGACGAACTGATTTCTTGCGAAGCGCTTGCCCAGGCATAATAAATGTACGGCCAATATAGCGATTTTTAATGAAGCCTTCTCGATAGGTCACATTCAATGCATTCGCTAATTGCAAAGCACTTGGTCGACTAGTATCGGGAATAGGAATCACGACATCTATTTTCAGGTCTTTCCATTCACGTTTAATTTTTTCAGCAAGGCTTTCCCCCATATGTAAACGCGTCTGATACACAGATACGCCGTCAATGAGTGAGTCAGGCCTAGCCAAGTAAACGTATTCAAAAATACAGGGGGTCAACTCAGGATGTTCTGCACACTGACCCGAGTAAAAATTGCCATCCATGTCAATGAATACGGCCTCACCTGGCTCAACATCTCGAACCAATTTGAAGCCGAGCACATCAAGCGCAACACTTTCAGAAGCAACGATATATTCAACACCCCTTTCAGTTTCTGCCTTGCCAATGACCAATGGACGAATGCCATGTGGATCACGGAAGGCCAATAAACCAAAATTAGCAACCATCGCCACCACCGCATAAGCCCCTTTTACACGTTGATGAACGCCAGCGACTGCATCAAAAATCATATCGGAATTGAGGACGGCACTGTGTGCAGTTTGTTCAATTTCATGGGCTAAAACATTCAATAGAACTTCTGAATCAGAAGTTGTATTAATGTGACGCAAATCCTGACGAAACATTTCGAGTTTTAATTGTGCTGAATTGGTCAAATTGCCATTGTGACCGAGGACAATCCCAAAAGGTGAGTTCACATAAAATGGCTGAGCCTCAGCAGCAGAAGACGAGCCAGCCGTTGGATAACGAACATGTGCGATACCAGCATTTCCTTGAAGGCTGCGCATGTGGCGGGTTTGAAACACATCTTGAACAAGACCATTGTTCTTGTGCATATAAAACGTATTGCCGTCGCAGGTCACAATCCCAGCAGCATCTTGTCCGCGATGCTGCAACACCAACAAACCATCATAAAGTAACTGGTTCACTGGGCTTTTAGAGACAATACCGATAATTCCGCACATTATTTATTTTGCCCTGTATCTAATTAAAAGTGCTAAAGGTTGGAATCTGCAGACTCATTTTACATTGAGGCTCACAAAAATAATAACATTCATTAGTCAAACTTCACGCGATCTGCAATGGCTTTTGGTACATAGCGTAAGCCATTAAAGACCATGGCCTCCAGAGGTGCGCTGAACATTGCCCCTTGCCATGATAGGCTTTTGGGTAAATCAGTGAGTCCGCCCAAAAAAACCAATATACTGACAATAAAAAGGCCACGTAATGCCCCAAATAATGCTCCCAATCCTCGATCAACGACGCTTAAACCGACCTTATTAAAAATCTGTGAAAGGGCGATTGCAAGGAGGCTTGCAATTAAGAGTGTCGCTAAAAATAAAATAACGAACGCAGCTAAATACTGTAGGGTTTCGGTAGGAATTGCTTTGGGTAATAAGGGGGCAAGCTCAAGGGTATAGGTTTTCGCCACAAAAAAAGCGGCAACCCACCCCACCAAAGCCAACACTTCCCGCACCAGACCACGCATGATGCTAAAGAAAATAGACATCCCAATAATACCCAGTACGACATAATCAAAGCTTGTCATTAATTACCAATCACCATGCCAGCTAAACCAAGGCCTTTTACTTTATCCAACGCACTTTCAGCATCTTTTCTAGATGAAAATGCGCCAACACGTAAACGTGTTTTTTTACCCTTAGGCGTGTCAATTAATTCAGTGCTCGTTTTTAGACCCTTAGTTGTAAGCTTTGATTGCATTTGCTTCACATTATCAGGACTAGAAAATACCCCTATTTGAACAAAGTAGCTTGAAGCAACCGTTGGGTCGTTGGTCGCATGATCTTCCATTTTATTAGGGGCATCACTAAGCACTTGCTTCATTTCTTCTTTTTGATTTTTTGATGCGTCACTAACTACTGTTGCTGTATTCGGCTTAGCGGTGGCTTTGTCATTCTGAGCCACTGGATTGGTAGTTTCAACGACTGAGGGGGGCAAGGGTTTCAATTCTTCGACTGCCTGGTCGTTTGAAGTTGCAGTTGAGGCTATTTTGACATCCTGAGATTGGATGCTTGTTTGATCTTCAGTATTTTGTTGCTTAACTTTTTGTTCAGCTTCTTGCTTATTTAATTGCGCATCTTGACTAGGAATCGAAATTAGAATGTCTTTGCTAGCCGCTTGTTCGGTTTTATCCTTTAGCAACAACGGTAAGATGGTGATCATTAATAGCACCAATCCAATTGCGCCAACCAAACGTCGTCTGGCCCGCTTCTTAAATTGAAGCTCTTGTTCACTTTGTGATTGCTGACTATCTTGCGACATTTCCGATTGTCCTATAATTAGATTGAATGCGCTTGAATCACACGCAACACCTCAGCTACCGTAAAAAAAGAGCCTACGACGATGATTCTATCATTTTCATTGGCGTCAATACAGGCTTGGTGATATGCATTTTCAACATTCTCAAACAATTGAATGTGTGAATTCGGCAATTCCTCACGAACAAAATATTGAATCAGCGACGCATCCGCCCCTCGGGCGTTTTGGATGCCGGCCACAAACCAAACATCCACCTCATCAGCAATCGAGTTTACAACCCCAGCGATATCTTTATTCGCCAACATCGCAAAAACAGCGATTGTTTTTCCAATGGGCTTCGTATTTTTAAGATTAATTGCAAGTGATTTAGCCGCGTGTGGATTATGGGCTACATCCAAAATAATATCTGGCTGAAATGACAAATGTTGATAGCGGCCTTGCAAGCTAACGGATTTAAGCCCTTCAATGATTGCATCTTTTTTGACAGGAAGGATTTCTTGTAATGATTCGATTGCGGTGATCACACAAGCCGCGTTACATAACTGGAAATCACCAAATAATGCAGGCATCGGCAACTCCAGATAATCCTCTTTAGCGCGATAGGCCCAACGATCTTTTTGACGATCAAATTTAAAACCTGTGCCAATTAATTTAAGATCTGCTCCAATTTTTTTAGCATAGTCGATTAGAGACTGAGGGGGATTGATGTCACCACAAATGGCTGAGACTCCCGCCCTAAAAATCCCTGCTTTTTCAGTGCCGATGAGTTCACGTGTATTGCCTAAAAAGTCCATGTGATCCAAATCCACACTTGTCACAATGGTGCAGTTTGGCTCGAATGTATTTACCGCATCTAGCCGGCCCCCTAGACCAACTTCTAGAATAGCAATATCGACCTGCGACACACAAAAAAACCACATAGCTGCCAGCGTGCCGTATTCAAAATAGGTGAGTTGAATATCTTGACGAGCCATTTCGATCGCTTGGAATGCTTCTATCAAGGCCGAATCCGTAATCTCAAAACCATTCACACGGATGCGCTCACTGTAATGCAAAAGATGCGGGGATGAATATCGCGCAACGTGATAACCGGCTGCTTGATAGATGTGCTCAAGCATGGCACAGGTAGAACCTTTTCCGTTCGTCCCAGCAACAGTAATAATCGGAAATTTAAGCTGGAGATTTAATCGCTGCTTGACCAGATTGACACGTTCCAGCCCCATTTCAATGTCCTTGGGATGCAACGCTTCAATGTAGAGGAGCCAATCATTTAAGTCGAAACCAGCGTGGGTATTAATTGGCAATTCAGGATACTCTGGCAATTTTTATGTATAACCGCGAATCGACAATGAGGGAGACTGAGGTTTTAGTTAGGTAGCCACTGCTAATTTCATTAAATTAGCAATCAACACCGATAGCTTATCTCGCATTTGACGACGATCAATAATAATATCTACAGCGCCATGCTCTACTAAGAATTCAGCTCGCTGAAAACCATCTGGCAAGGTTTCCCTAACCGTTTGCTCAATGACTCGAGGACCTGCAAAACCAATGAGAGCCTGCGGCTCAGCCACAATAATATCGCCCAGCATAGCGAAACTTGCTGAAACCCCACCCATGGTAGGATCCGTCAATACAGAAATATAAGGCAAGCCGGCTTGGCTAAGTTTCGTTAATGCTGCGCTCGTTTTAGCCATTTGCATTAAAGAAAATAAGCCTTCTTGCATCCGTGCCCCACCACTTGCTGACACACAGATGAATGCAGATTTGCTGTCGATAGCTGCTTGGACGCCTCGAACAAATCGTTCGCCAACCACAGAACCCATTGAACCGCCCATAAACTTAAACTCGAATGACGCAGCAACCACTGGCACCTGTTTAATGCTACCTTGTATCACTAACAATGCATCAGTTTCACCCACTTCACTTTGTGATGCCTTAATTCGATCTGCATAACGTTTTGTATCTTTGAATTTCAAAGGATCAATCGGCTGCACTTCCGCGCCGATCTCTATACGGCCCTCTTCATCAAGTAAGATATTCAAACGGTCTCTTGCTGAAATGCGATTGTGATAATCACATTTAGGACAAACTTCAGCATTAGCTTCCAGATCTGTACGATACAAAACAGAATCACATTTAGGGCATTTACTCCATAGGCCTTCAGGCACGTTTTTCTTGCTTGGCCCAATCACTCGATTAATTTTTGGTGGCAGTATCTTTTGTAACCAACTCATTGCTTATTCCTTTTTTCTCGCCAAAACGAGCATTGATATCAATTATGCGTCAATTGCCGCGCGAAGTTCTGCGGTAAGCGCCATTAGGTTTGTAACCACATTGTCTGGCGAAGATGCTTCAACCTCCTGCACCATTCTGCTTCCAACCACAACGGCATCAGCAATCGCGGCGACCGCCTTTGCAGTTGCCGCATCACGAACACCAAAGCCCACACCAATAGGTAAGTTAGTTTGTGATCGAATGGCAGCAACGCGTTCAGCGACCTCAACAATATCAAGATTCTTTGAACCCGTCACACCCTTAAGCGAAACATAATAAACAAAGCCACTCGCTTGATTGACGATGATATCTACGCGAGACGCTTCTGTTGTTGGCGACAGTAAAAAGACAGGATCAATCTCACGCGCTTTAAGCATGGCATTAAATTCCGTTGATTCCTCAGGTGGATAATCAACCGTTAAAATACCATCAATGCCGGCATCTTTTGCAGCATCTGCAAATTTCTCAACCCCCATGGCTTCGATTGGGTTGGCATAACCCATTAAGACGATAGGCGTTTTGTTATCTTGCTGACGAAACTCTTTTACTAAAGCCAGTACTTTACGAAGCCCAACCTTATGCACCAAAGCACGCTCACTTGCGCGTTGAATGACAGGGCCATCTGCCATCGGATCTGAAAAAGGCACACCCAACTCAATTAAGTCAGCGCCTGCTTTCACCAAAGCATGGAGCATGGCAACTGTTTGATCTGGATGAGGGTCACCTGCAGTAATGAATGGAATTAAAGCTTTTTTCCCAGCATGCTTGAGTGTGGCAAATGTATTTTGAATGCGAGACATAAGATTAAAGTGTGATTCCAGAAAGTTGAGCAACCGTGTTGATATCTTTATCACCACGGCCTGACAAATTAACCAAAATTATTTGGTCCGACGACATGGTTTTAGCAAGCTTTTCTGCGTATGCCAATGCATGACTTGATTCCAATGCGGGAATAATG
>CAJBIA010000145.1 GCA_903953055.1 uncultured Methylophilaceae bacterium | reverse complement strand
TTTGCAGTGCGTCTTGAAGATACCAATCTTAAAAATGCAATTGACACTGTCGTGCAAGAACTTAAAGGCAATGGTAATTATGACCTCATGATAAAACGCTGGCTTCCAGAATCAGGGGGGCCAAAACCAATGCCTGCCATTGAAACAGGCAATGACGGTGTCCTAAGATTTGGAACCTCAGCCATCACCGAACCATTCTCTTTTGTCGATGAGTCTCAAAAAGTGGTTGGCATTGATATTGAGATTGCATCGCTCGTTGCTAAGAAGTTAAACAAAAAACTAGAAATAGTGAACATGGAGTTTGGGTCGATGATCCCAGCTTTAGCTGCTGGCAAGGTCGATATGATTGGGGCTTGCATTACAATAACCGCCGATCGATCAAAAAAGGTGCTCTTCTCAAGCCCTTACTACACCGGCGGTATCGCTGCTATCGTAAAGAAATAAAAACTAAGGAAGCGTGGCTAATTGATTATTGGTCGCGCTTTATTCTCTAGAAAATAGAGTAGCCATAATGCCAGGTATGCTGGGCTAAAATTTCGAAGTTCTTAAATCCAGCTTCATGAAAAGTGCTAACCAATGTATTATTTATTATCAAAACTAATCGTTTCTGAAGAGAAAGGAACACTAAGCATGACTGCATAAATTTGCCATGCATCAGATCCTTCTTTTTTCAAACAAAAAGCATATCTAAAAATACATTGCTGAGACTCTTTTGCCACTTTGAATGAGATAGGCAACTCAATCATTAGGCTGGCAAGCGAATTGTCAGCATGAGTAAATAGCTGCTGATACTCACCAAAGTGAATATCCGAAATACTTTCAAAATCCCGAATTAAAGCAGTTTCAATGGATTCCCTATCTCGCAATACCTCATCTAAATTAGTTCCAAAAAATATCACAGGAGCGCTTGTTGAGATAACGCGCATACAAGCTTCTAGATCCTTACTGGCGTATCCATTAATAAATTGCATAACCGAACTAAAAACGGCTGAATCATTGTTTTTCATCAAGCACCTTTCTTACGATATTTTAAATTACAGTCCACTTAGCACTTTAATGTGTGCTAATGCGCTGCGACCCAAGGCACTAAGCGCGTAACCACCTTCTAGCACTGAAACGATTCGCCCTTCTGCATACTGAGTGGCAACATCTTTGGCTAACTGAGTGACCCAGGCATAATCAGATTCTTTTAACCCTAGTCTCGCCATATCATCTTCCCGATGCGCGTCAAAGCCAGCAGAAATTAAGATTAATTGCGGCTTAAAGTCGTGCAAGGCTGGTAACCAGTGCTGAGCAACCGCCTCTCTGAAGTCATCACCGCTGCATCCTGCCGCCAAGGGGACATTAATAATATGTTCATTAGCACTTTCTAGGCCGCAATAAGGATAAAGCGGATGCTGAAAAGAGGAGCAAAACAGAACCCGACTGTCCTCATGAAAGATATCGTCTGTGCCATTTCCATGATGTACATCAAAATCAAGGATGGCAATACGTGTTAGTTTATATCTTTCAAGGGCATAGGCTGCACCAACCGCGACATTATTGAATAAGGAGAAGCCCATGCCACGATTTCGTTCTGCATGGTGTCCTGGTGGGCGTATATTACAAAAAGCATTCGCGACAGTGCCGGCCATGACTAAGTCGATCCCCTGTACCACAGAACCAGCAGCATAAAGGGCAGCTTCCAGGGAGTATGGGTTGAGCGTTAGATCGTTATCTAAGTGAACTAAACCTCCACTGGGAATTTTTTGGGCGATCTCATGGATGTAATCAGCATCATGCACCATTAATAATTGGTCCATAGTGGCTTGCTGGGCCTCATAGGGAGCAAGATAGTCGAAGATCCGAGATGCAATTAACTGGTCTTCAATGGCGTGCAATCTAGCTGGCGACTCTGGATGGTCAGGGCCATTGTCATGTTTGAGGCACATTGGATGAGTAATATAAGCGGTCTGCATGAGTATTTACAGCAATAAAATAATCAAAAACATCATAACATGTCAGAATTGTGAACAAAATGAATAAGCACTATCTCAATACCCTGTTTTCACCAAATTCCGTGGCTGTTTTTGGGGCAAGCAACCGCATAGACTCCATCGGTCATATTGTTTTTCAAAATCTACTCTCCAGTCAATTTGATGGCGCCCTCTTCCCCATCAACCTTAAAGAAGCTGAAATACAAGGAATAAAGGCCTATAAAACGATCACTGAGGTTCTTGAGCCCGTTGAGTTAGCGGTCATCGCAACGCCTCCACATACAGTGCCTGATATCATCGAAAGTTGTGGCATACATGGTGTCAAAGCTGCCATTATCATCACGGCAGGGTTTAGTGAAACGGGCGAGGCTGGTGCCACTTTAGAACAAAAGCTGTTAGAAATTGCCAAACGGTACAACATTCGTTTAATTGGTCCAAATTGCTTAGGGATCATGCGACCGTCCATTGGACTAAATGCCACTTTTAATAAGGGGAGTACCAATAAAGGCAATATTGCCTTTATTTCTCAATCAGGCGCACTTTGCACCGCCATTTTAGACTGGGCGCAGACCAATGATGTCGGCTTTTCTAGCGTAGTATCCATGGGATCCTCGACGGATGTGGATTTTGGTGAAATTCTCGATTACTTAGTTTCAGACTACGAAACCCAAAGCATCCTGCTTTACATTGAAGGCATCCGTAACGCGAGAACCTTTATGAGCGCGCTGCGTTCCGCCGCTAGAATAAAGCCCATTATTTTAGTTAAAGTTGGCCGGCATGCAGCAGGATCCAAAGCGGCCATGTCACACACTGCCTCATTAGTTGGCTCTGATGATGTTTTCGATGCCGCAGTGAAGCGCGCCGGGGTTGTTCGTGTACAAAGTATCAATCAATTATTTACGGCCGCCAAAGCGCTTTCTTGTGGATTTCATCCAACTGGGAATCGGTTGGCTATTGTGACCAATGGCGGTGGGCCTGGTGTCATGGCGGCGGATCGCGCAGCTGATCTAGGGCTTAATATTGCCTCACTATCCGAAGAGACCATTCAATATCTCAATGCGCATCTCCCCTCCAACTGGTCGCATTCAAATCCAGTCGATATCATTGGGGACGCATTAGATGATCGTTACCATCATTCAGTAAAGGCTTGTTTAGAAGATGACAATGTGGATGGCGTGCTCGTGATACTGACACCCCAGGCCATGACAAAGCCTATGGAATCTGCCTTAGAAGTGATTCAGCTATCGGAAAAAAGTCGCAAACCATTACTCGCTTGCTGGATGGGCGAATCGCAAGTGGCCGAGGCTAGAAAAACCTTCGCACAAGCTAAAAAGCCATTCTTTAGAACACCCGAGCCTGCTGTTGAGGTCTTTGCCCACCTTTCTGATTATTATCGAAATCAGCGCCTACTCATGCAAATGCCAGGCCCCCTCTCGAGCCATATTGAACCAAACATTGAAAACGCCAACATCATCATTAACAAAGCATTAGAGGAACATCGCAGCATCTTAAGCGAGATGGAATCCAAGGCTTTGCTGGCGGCATTTCATATTCCTATCGCAAAAACCATGATTGCTAGGAGCAAAAACGAAGCGGTATTAATTGCCGAACAATTGGGTTTTCCAATCGTCATGAAGGTTAATTCAAAGGACATTACGCATAAAAGTGATATTGGTGGCGTCATCCTTAACATCGCAAACGCGCAAGAAGTGCTCGCCGCTTTTCAAAAAATTAATACGACCGTTCATCTTCAAAAACCAGAAGCCGTTATTGACGGTGTTGCTATAGAACCCATGAGCGTAAAACCGAATGGGCGTGAGCTGATGATAGGCGTCACTACGGACCCGATCTTTGGGCCAGTCATCACCTTTGGTTCTGGTGGGGTCAACGTTGAAGTGATGAATGATAGAACCATTACCCTCCCCCCACTCAATCACTTCCTCGTCAAAGACTTAATTGAAAATACGCATATTGCTGCCATGCTTGGAAAATTCCGTGATAAGCCCGCTATTAATATGGCAGCATTAGAGGAGGTCTTACTCCGCGTTTCTGAAATGGTTTGCGAACTACCCGCTTTAAAAGAAATGGACATCAACCCACTCATCGTCGATGAAAATGGCGCCATTGCCGTGGATGCTCGTGTCATTGTTTCCCCTCGGGAATTTAGCAATCAAACCTACAGTCATATGGCAATTCATCCATATCCAACCCACCTCATCTCGCATTGCATTTTAAGTGATGGCACCGCAATGACGATTCGTCCAATTCGTCCTGAAGATGCTGAGTTAGTGCAGCAATTCGTCAGAGAGCTTTCTGAAGAATCACGCTATTTTAGATTCATGAACAGCTTGCATGAGCTCACTGAAGCCATGTTAGTCCGATTTACGCAAATTGATTACAGTAAAGAAGTAGCCATCATTGCGTTAACTGAACCAGAAAACGCATCCGAGTTAGGCATCGCACGATTCACGACCAATCCTGATGGAGAGTCCTGTGAGTTTGCAATCGTATTGGCTGACAAAATGACGGGTAAGGGGTTGGGAACAAAACTCATGCGTTCTCTGATTGAAATAGCAAAATCAAAGAAATTAAAGCGCATTGAGGGTGAGGTCTTAAATTCCAATCACAACATGCTGAAGTTAATGCAAGGCTTAGGATTTAAAATTCAAATGGGTGAAGAAGACATTAACATGGTCAAGGTCACTTTATTGCTTTAATAAAAGCGCACTACTTCGACATTTTGTCCTTGGTCCATTGTGATGCTTTTTCTAAGTCCTTACCTGCCCCAGTGACGGTATTACAACCCACTAATGCCAATAGTAAAAACAGTACCAATACATTTCTCATCTTTAAACCCCCTTAATCTAAACTTTTTAAGCCGCTAGCGCTGGAAATAAACCAGTCACGCCATGCGCAATAAACTCAACCGCCATCGCAGCAAGAATTAACCCCATCAAGCGCGTCACGATATTAATACCGATTCTTCCTAATTTTCCAGCAATATAACCTGAAAGCTTTAAGGTTAACCAGACCAACAAGGTCACCACAGAGATGGGGATAATTAATGAGACATGCCCCAAGAAGGACTCATGCTGCTGAGCAGCAATAATCATACTACTAATCGAGCCGGGCCCAGCCAGCAATGGAATACTAAGTGGTACGATGGCAATGACATCCTGCTCTTCCATCGTTTTTGCTTCTTCTGGCGTTTGGTTAGAGTGGCTCTGTTTTGCATGGAGCATATTGATCGAAATTAATAAAATCAAAATACCGCCACCCACCTGGAATGATGGGATGGTGATACTAAAAAAACTTAAGATACGATCCCCAAAGAGCGCGGAAATCACCAGCACAAGAAACACGGTCAATGCGACCACATTTGCGGTTCTTGCTTTTTGCTGCTGACTCCACCCATTCGTTGCACTGATAAATATCGGCACACTACCAATCGGGTTCACAATGGCAAAGAGCGCAATGCCAATCTTAACGATATAAGCCCAATCCATCATTTTTCCTTAATTAATAAACTTAAGTTTAAGACAAAACGCATCTAATAGCAGGATATATGTACATCCTTCATAACGCTACAAGCTAATGTCAGGGCAATTACAAATTGATACAAAAGATAATTGAATTAGTTGTAGCATAAGCTAGTCATAATTAATATAAAAAATAACAATAAATTAAAGACTTATTCAAATAGTGTTAATTTAATGGAGTTATGTTTCATGTCAAATTTTAAGAACGTCTATCAAAAATTCATTCACCTTTCGATCGCCTCAGAAGCCTTGTCAGAGTTTCCAAGATTAGAGCCGATTGAACAAAGAATATTAAATTTATTAAGCTGCAATTGGTTAAATAAAAAATCAATCACTGTGGTAGAAACGATGAACATGACGGATGAGATCTCGACTTCTACTGTGTTCAGATATTTAAAAACTTTACGTCTAAAAGGCTATATTGCGCTTGTGATTGATGAAGTCGATAATCGAGTCAAATATGTTTCATCCACCAAACAAACAGAAAAATATTTTGATAGGTTAGGACGATTAGTCACTGAAGCAACAAAATAATCTTGAAGGAAAAGATCGCATGATGAGTTCATGGATGTTTTGGGCATTTTTATCAGCCATTTTCGCGGCACTGACCACTATTTTTGCAAAAATAGGCATTCAGTCTATTGACTCTGATCTAGCCACTTTAATCCGCACTGCAATCGTCTTTCTCTTACTTGCCCTGTTTATCCAGTTCTCTGGCAAATGGGCTAATCCTTTTAGTATCAGTAGAAACACATGGCTTTTTTTAAGCTTATCCGGCATCGCTACTGGCGCATCTTGGCTTTGTTTTTACCGCGCT
>CAJBIA010000144.1 GCA_903953055.1 uncultured Methylophilaceae bacterium | reverse complement strand
CCCACTTTTGGATTTGGCATCAAACCACGTGGGCCCAATACTTGACCTAAAGTACCAACAATTTTCATTGTGTCTGGGGATGCGATCAAAATATCGAAATCGATTTTGCCGCCTTTAATTTGTTCAGCAAGATCTTCCATGCCAACGATTTCTGCACCAGCGGCTTTAGCTTGTTCAGCTTTCTCACCTTGAGCAAAAACAGCTACACGAACATGCTTACCTGTTCCAGCCGGGAGCACTACTGCGCCACGCACAACTTGGTCAGATTTCTTAGCATCAATGCCCAACTGAACTGCAACGTCGATAGACTCATCAAACTTAGCAGTTGCACACTCTTTAACGAGGTTCAATGCATCGTCTAATGAATAGAATTTGTTGCGATCAACTTTAGATTGAATTGCTTTTACGCGTTTAGATAACTTAGTCATGATTAGAGACCTTCCACAGTGATGCCCATGGAACGGGCGCTACCAGCGATTGTTCTAACAGCTGCGTCCATATCGGCTGCTGTCAAATCTGGCATTTTTGCTTTAGCGATTTCTTCCGCTTGAGCACGAGTAATTTTTCCTACCTTGTCGGTATGAGGACGTGGTGATCCTTTTTCGATCTTCGCAGCCTTCTTAATCATGATGGTTGCTGGAGGAGTCTTCATGATGAATGTGAAGCTCTTATCAGCGAACGCTGTAATCACGACTGGAATCGGCAAGCCAGGTTCCATGCTCTGAGTTTGAGCATTAAACGCCTTACAGAATTCCATAATATTGAGACCACGTTGACCCAATGCTGGACCTACGGGTGGTGATGGATTTGCTTTACCTGCAGGGATCTGCAGCTTAATAAAGCCAATAATCTTCTTTGCCATGTGTTGCTCCTTAAAGCGCGCCTAACCTCATTAGGAAAGACCGCCGTTGAGTAAACGCTTCGCTAGTTTTTGGCTTTCTAGCTCCGCTCCTCGGTTAAATACAAAAACTAAATAACCACTTAAAACTTACCGCTACTGCAAAACAGGACTAAGTCCTTGTTTTTACATCTTTTCTACTTGGCCGAACTCCAGTTCAACTGGGGTACCGCGGCCAAATATTGTAACAGAAACGCGTAATCTTGACTTCTCATAGTTCACCTCTTCAACGTTTCCGTTGAAATCGGTAAATGGACCCTCTTTAACGCGAACCATCTCGCCTACCTCAAACAGAGTCTTAGGCTTAGGTTTATCCACCCCAGCCTGCATTTGATCCATGATTTTGGTCACTTCAGCTGTGGAAATCGGGCTTGGGCGGTTACGTACACCACCGACAAAACCGGTCACTTTTGGCGTATTTTTCACCAAATGCCAGCTTTCATCAGTCATTTCCATCTCAATCAGGACATATCCTGGGAAGAAACGACGCTCAGTAACTGATTTTGTGCCAGATTTGATCTCAACAACCTCTTCGGATGGAACCAAAATACGGCCAAATTTTTCAGGCATGCCAGAACGTGCAATGCGCTCTTCAAGGCCTTTTTTGACGCTCTTTTCCATGCCGGAATAAGCATGGATAACGTACCAGCGCATATTGCCGGTAGCTTGTGGATTTGCGGCTACTTCAGAATCGATCATTTTTTACTCACTTCCAGCCCAAGAAGACTGAAAAAACTAGCCATTCAATCAATTTGTCTGCAATCCATAAAAACAAGGACATGATCAGAACAAAGCCAAATACGACTAGAGTCATTTGGGTAGTCTCTTTACGAGTTGGCCAAACAACCTTTTTTACTTCGTACCAAGAATCTTTTGCATAGGCAATAAAACGACGCCCATCCGGTGAAATCGCCACAATCAAAACTGCAGCTGCTATGCCACCAAACAAAACACCCAGGCGCACTAATAAAGATTGATCGACGAGCGTGTAGTAAAGGACCAACGCTCCAACGACAACTAAAGCAGCGAGTCCGGAGACCCAGCTGCTCTTTTCTTCAGAGTGACCTACAGTGTGTTGAGACATATTGCTTTCAGTTCAAATCGTGGCAGGGGCGGAGGGCATCGAACCCCCAACCTTTGGTTTTGGAGACCAACGCTCTGCCAATTGAGCTACACCCCTTTATAAAAACTACTAAGCCAAAATCTTTGCAACCACACCGGCGCCAACAGTACGGCCACCTTCACGGATCGCAAAACGTAAACCTTCTTCCATCGCGATTGGCGCGATGAGTTTGACGGTAATCGTGACGTTATCACCAGGCATCACCATTTCTTTGTCTTTTGGCAACTCGATTGAACCTGTTACGTCCGTAGTACGGAAGTAAAACTGTGGACGATAGTTATTAAAGAATGGTGTATGACGACCACCTTCGTCTTTACCCAAGATGTAAACCTCGGCTGTAAAGTGAGTATGTGGGGTGATTGAACCTGGCTTAGCCAATACTTGGCCGCGCTCAACTTCTTCACGTTTTGTACCGCGTAACAAGATACCAACGTTATCGCCTGCTTGACCTTGGTCGAGCAATTTG
>CAJBIA010000143.1 GCA_903953055.1 uncultured Methylophilaceae bacterium | reverse complement strand
TGATTCGCCTTAATCCTGAGCGCGTGCAAAAACCTTGCTTTGCCCTCTTCTGCCATAAAACCCCCTTATAATCCGTGCGCAGCGAGACGTGCCTCCAAAGCACTGAGTCGCGCATCGAGTTCATTCACCGCATTCACCAAAATGTAGGGAAGGGCATGGCCCTGGTAGCCGTAAAGATCGGTCAATTCCCCATCGAGCATCCCTTTGGTTTTTTCCACCATATAGGATGCAACTTCCATAAGATCCTGAGCAAAGAAACCGATATGGTCAAGATCATCCCAATGTTCACCGCGTTCATTGTATCGATAAACGATCGGCCTTAAAGACCGTACTATGCTCAGGCCATCGGTGAAATCTCCCTGCTTAGTTTTAATGCGTGCATCGGAGAGGATTCCCCATGTATTGGTAGTCGGTTTGTAGGCGTCATCTGAATTCAGGTCCAAGAGGTGACCAGGACTTTTCCCAATCCCAACATTGCCGCCCAAATATGACTTGCTGTTTCCCGACAGATAAATTCCCCAGTTCCCTCCCCCTAAATTAGCGCAGTAATATCCATAGACAGTGCTAGGAGTGCATCCGGACGGAGGCATCATATATGCGCCATAAGCGCGAGTGACAGTCGCCGCAGGGCCAACGTCGGAGTTCGCGGGTTGGAGTATGATCCCTACCGAATCATCAACGGAGATCCCGCTTCTTAAAAGATTCTGAGCTGCCATCGCGGCAGCGGAGGCTACGTGTCCCGCCCCGCCGACCCCGGTCGCAACACTTCCGCCGTAATATCCAACAAGAGCCGCGATAGCATAACCCGTAATGCTTAGTGCGAACGACAAAGTGTGAGATCCCGTATATTGGGATGACGATTGAATCGCCTGCGTGAAACCGGAGATGTCACCAGGCGCATCTATGAAATTATCGACATAGATCGCCGATTCCCCATAAGAGTCTCCCCACACAGAAGATACATACAGTTTAGCGGCGGAATAGACGGCAGCGCCAATACCCATTTTCCCGTCAGAGCCAATTTGAGTATTTCCAGGGAAATTCGTTGTCCCTGTGAATGTCGCGTTGGCTGTAGGAGCCTTGGCATTGAAGACACTCCAGTCACCTTGTTTCAGGTATCCATCCTGAGCCAAGGTCGCATAGGTCATCGAAATCGTAACATTGCCCGTGAGCGTACCACCGCCAGAAACGGGCGTCACACAGATTACTGAGATCGTTGAAAAGACGAAATTCCCAGGGACGTAGCCCTGAAGTGAATAGGCATCCCCCGCGCTCCCGCTTCCGCTCACCGTCCCCGGATAAGTCCTCACCCAGGCGACAGCATAGAACTTGTCCGTCAGATCATTGTAGATCAAACCAAGGAAATCCCTGACGTTTGAAATCGTTGAAACGATGCACGTCGGGATGTCAACCCCATAGGTCATCCGCGATTCATAGGTGACAAGTTCTCCGCCGGTCGCGCTTTGAATCATTTCAAGAATGACTTTCTGCCCGCATTTCGCGCCAGTGAAACTGATCGTGCGAGAAGCGATCGCGTGATCGAAAAGAACCCTGAAATAACTTCCGAGAGTCAGATCCACCTGAAGGTTCGTGGTGTCCGAGAGCGTCAATGGACAATTCTTGTACGTTGTCTTCGTCGCATACTTCCCGCCCGCCGGTTGACTCACAGTGCCATCCGTGTTCATGTGCTGGACCCAATAGATGTACTGGACTTCGTTTTCGGATGTCAGATCGACGAAGAAAGTTGCTTTTACGTTCGCGGCCAGGATTCTCTTGTTTGAATTGAAGGCAAACTCTGTGTGAGAATCCAGCGAGTAATTTGCCCGCCAAATGACAGAACCAGCAAGAGAGGTTTTGTACTG
>CAJBIA010000142.1 GCA_903953055.1 uncultured Methylophilaceae bacterium | reverse complement strand
TTTGGTATTGAGGTCAAGGTATTGGCTGCGATGCCAGGGCCTGTGATTACAAGATATGAACTTGAACCTGCTGCTGGCGTCAAGGGCAGTCAGGTCTTGAATCTCTCAAAGGATTTGGCGCGTGCACTGTCTGTGGTCAGTATTCGCGTTGTTGAAACCATTCCTGGCAAAAGTTGTATGGGCTTGGAAATTCCGAATCCAAAACGTCAAATTGTTTATCTTTCAGAAATTATGGGTTCACAAGCTTATGCGGATGTTAGCTCTCCCTTGGCGATTGCAATGGGCAAAGATATCTCAGGGAAGGCAGTTGTCGCTGATTTAGCAAAAATGCCCCATGTGCTGGTTGCTGGAACGACGGGGTCAGGTAAATCCGTCGCGATTAATGCCATGATCTTAAGTTTGGTTTATAAAGCGGAAGCCACTAAAGTTCGCATGATTTTGATTGATCCTAAAATGCTAGAGCTTTCAGTGTATGAGGGGATACCGCATCTGTTAGCCCCGGTGATTACGGATATGCGTCAGGCGGGGAATGCCCTCAATTGGGGAGTGGCTGAAATGGAGCGTCGATATAAGCTGATGTCCGCCCTCGGTGTGCGTAATCTTGCTGGATATAACGTTAAAGTCCGAGATGCCGTGAAGGATGGCAAGCCGATTCCTCATCCCTTTACCTTGACACCTGATAGTCCAGAGCCGCTAGAAGAGTTGCCGTTAATTGTCATTGTGATTGATGAGTTGGCTGACTTAATGATGGTGGTGGGTAAGAAGGTGGAAGAACCCATTGCGCGACTTGCGCAAAAGGCTCGAGCGTGTGGTATTCACTTGGTGGTCGCAACCCAGCGTCCTTCTGTGGATGTCATTACGGGGTTAATTAAAGCGAATATTCCAACGCGGGTGGCCTTCCAGGTATCAAGCAAAATTGACTCACGGACCATTCTTGATCAGATGGGCGCTGAAGCGTTGTTAGGCCAAGGAGATATGTTGTATCAGCCCCCTGGCACGACCTATCCACAACGGATTCATGGGGCTTTTGTCAGTGATGCAGAAGTGCACCGTGTGGTGCAGCACTTGAAAATGCAGGGCGCCCCCAATTACATTGAAGGGATCTTAACGGGTGGAACGGATGAAACCGGGGAACTTGGCGATCTAGAGGGCGGCGGTGGTGAGTCTGATCCTTTGTACGACGAAGCCGTTGCACTGGTCTTAAAAACTAGGCGTGCTTCCATTTCTTCAGTGCAAAGACAATTACGTATAGGTTATAACCGTGCTGCACGTTTGATTGAAGAGATGGAGCGGACGGGTTTAGTTTCTCCCATGCAGAGCAATGGAAATCGTGAAGTATTATCCCCAAACAACCAAGCAGATTGATGAACCCAATGATAAGTCGTGTATTTTTAGTTTTATGCTTGTTCGTGTCGCAAACGGCAAGTGCCACGGGGATGGACAGAATTAAAGAGTATTTTAAGAATATTCAATCTGCCAGTGCGGATTTTCATCAAATTGTGACGGATAAACAAGGGCATAAGACTCAGGATGTGACTGGGGTGATGCAAATACAAAAGCCTAATAAATTTCGTTGGGACTATAACAAACCTTTTGTGCAACAAATTGTGGGCGATGGTGAAAAGATTTGGTTGTTTGATCCAGAACTCAATCAGGTGACGGTCAGGTCTTTCTCCAAAGCTGCTGGCTCAAGCCCTGCGGCTTTAATTGCTGGGGGTAAGGAGATCGAGCGTTCTTTCATCATTAAGGATACCAGCAGAAAGGGAACACTTGAGTGGGTGATGGCGGTTCCTAAGATCAGAGAGACGGGCTTTGAGCGTTTGTTTTTAGGTTTCAAAGGGGATGCCTTAATGAAAATGGAGTTGCACGATAGCTTTGGAAATCGCACAGCCATTGAATTCATTAATGTACAACGCAATCCGAAACTGAGTGAGGAACTCTTTAAATTCATCCCTCCTAATGATGCTGACGTATTGGGAGAATAGAATGGTGTTTTTCATTCTTGACTAGTTTGTTCAGTCCCAATCAGCCTCAAGCGCCTTTGGCGGAGCAACTCAGGCCGCAAACGTTAGACGAGGTTGTTGGGCAGTCTCATTTGCTGGGTCAAGGCAAACCTCTTAGATTAGCATTTCAGTCAGGCAAGCTACCCTCGATGATTCTATGGGGGCCGCCGGGTGTAGGTAAAACTACCTTAGCCCGTTTGATTGCGAATACCGCTGATGCTGACTTTATTCCAATTTCTGCTGTTCTATCTGGCATTAAAGATATTCGAGAAGCGATAGAACGAGCAGAGCATGCCCTCCAACAATCTGGTCGTCGCACGATCATGTTTGTGGATGAAGTACACCGATTTAATAAGGGGCAGCAAGATGCCTTCTTGCCATTTGTGGAGAGTGGCTTAATCACCTTTATTGGCGCCACGACCGAGAATCCTTCTTTTGAAGTGAATAGTGCGCTATTAAGCCGGGCCCAAGTGTTTGTTTTAAACGCCTTGTCTGAAGTGGAGCTTGAGGAATTATTGACAAGGGCTGAGCGCAGTATGGGCTTAAGTATCCCCATCACGGACGAGGCAAAAGCGCATGTGATTTCTTATGCGGATGGTGATGCTAGACGCCTCCTTAATTTTGTCGAGCAGCTTTTTAATGCCGCGGAATCTGCCAACGTTAAAGCCATTGATATCCCGTTTTTACAATCGACCATGGCCACTAAAATGCGCCGATTTGATAAAGGGGGTGACGCTTTTTATGATCAAATCTCTGCATTGCACAAATCCGTTCGAGGT
>CAJBIA010000141.1 GCA_903953055.1 uncultured Methylophilaceae bacterium | reverse complement strand
TTACCTCATCAGTATGGGGGAGATCAAACTAAACAAAGTCACAGACTTAGCCGAAGTTGTCAAAAAATATGCAGGGCAAACGCTCGACGTTGTGTATGTCAGAAATACGATGCGCGATGAAACTAAAATGACTTTAGATTAAATCGGGTCTTCGTAAGATTCACTTTCTGCAGGCGCGTCTTGAGAATCAGCCGTCACTTCTCTGAGTAATTTAAAGAGTTCTCGACTGCTCTTTGGCGGCTTTGCTAAAGAAGCTTCGCGGCGCGCATTGCGAATTAAGGTGCGAATTTGTTGGCTATCAATGCTTGGGTATTGCTGCATCAATTCTGAAAGCACGCCCTCATCTTCAATCAAGCGTGTGCGCCAGCGTTCAAGATTATGGAAATAAGCATTTTCTGCTGTATTTTTACCTTCCCATTTTTCCATTTGCTCGACAATCGGACCGACATCAATATCCCGCATCAAACTGCCAATGTATTGCTTTTGGCGGCGAGTTGCCCCATTCGCGGTAATCCGTTTAGCTTCAGCGATGGCATCCACTAAGCGCTCTGGCAAGTCTAATTGTGAGAGTTTGCTATTCGGTAAGGCAACTAATTTGACGCCAATTTCCTGTAAGGCATCGGCCTCAGCTTTAAGTTTAGTTTTGCTGATCGGTTCGATTAAATCGACCTCTTCAGCGTTGGGATCTATCTTTTTCGGTCTCATAGTGCGATATGATAGCAGTTTTTAGAACTTCCCTTGAATGAGAACGGTACAAAACCCATGAGTGAGCCGCGATTTAGTTATTCATTAGCGCAACTACAAGAGATGAGCGATAGCGTTTTACAACTGGCTAAGGATGCTGGTGCAAGTGCGGCAGAAGCAGAAGTCAGTTTGGGCTTTGGTCAGAATGTTTCAGTGAGAATGCATGAAACTGAAACCATTGAATACAACCGAGACAAGGGCATCTCTGTGAGTGTTTACTTCGGTCAACAGCGAGGGCATGCAAGCACTTCAGATCTTTCCCCGCAAGCCTTATACGATACAGTGTCTGCTGCCTGTAACATCGCGCGCTATACAGCTAAGGATGAGTTTTGCGGTCTGGCCGACGCCAATTTAATGGCAAAAAATATCCCTGATTTGGATTTACATCATCCTTGGGCGCTCAATGTTGACCAAGCGATCGAGTTAGCAAAAGTGTGTGAATCGGCAGCGCGTGATGTCGATACCCGCATTACCAATTCAGAAGGCGCTGCAGTTTCAACCTATGAAGGGATGTTTGCTTATGCCAACTCCCACGGGTTTAATGGGGGCTATGCCACCTCCCGACACAGCTTAAGCTGTTCCGTCATTGCAGATGATGGCGAAGATAATATGCAGCGTGATTATTGGTATAGCACAGCAAGAGATGCGCAAGATTTAGAAACGGCTGCGTATGTTGGTCGTTTAGCAGGGGAGCGGACAGTAAGGAGGCTAGGCAGTCAGCGCATCAAAACTGCGCAAGTCCCGGTCATGTTTGATGCCTCAGTGTCATCCGGTTTGATTTCACATTTAATTTCTGGCATTTCTGGCGGCAGTCTGTATCGTAAATCTTCATTTTTGTTAGATAGCCTAGGCACGCAAGTGATGTCATCGATCGTCACCATTGAAGAAGAGCCCCATCTGCTCAAAGGCTTATCAAGCAGTCCTTTTGATAATGAAGGGGTCGCGACATCTCCCCGTACCTTGGTCAAAGACGGCGTCTTGCAGGGCTATGTGTTGTCTAGCTATTCAGCGCGCAAACTAGGCATGACCACGACCGCGAATGCGGGCGGTAATCACAATTTAATTGTGAGTCACGGGGAGTTAGATTTTAATGGCTTGCTCAAGACCATGGGCACGGGCTTATTGGTGACTGAGCTCCTTGGGCATGGCATTAATATGGTCACTGGAGATTATTCACGCGGTGCGGCTGGTTTTTGGGTGGAAAATGGGGTGATTCTTCATCCCGTTGAGGAGATCACCATAGCAGGCAATTTGCGTGAGATGTTTAAGCAAATTGTTGCGATCGGCAACGATGTCTTAATTCAGGGTTCTAAACAGATGGGTTCCGTTCTCATTGAGAATATGACGGTTGCAGGCGACTAAGTCATGTCGGGAAATAAAAAAGCCACATGTATCATGTGGCTTTTTTATTTTAACTGGCTGAATTACTTCAGTTTTGTTGGATCATTGGTTTCAAAATTATCATTGAGCGGGATGGCTTCACCATCAGCGACTTGGTTGGCACGTCTTTGTAGATAAGCGTCACGCATGAATGAGTATGGATCTAGCGCTGCCTCATCCAGTAAATCGCTCCCTGGCAACATTGCAGCACGTTGACTGACAAACATCGTGCCATACAACGTATTGCGCGTGGCTGGATCGTTGACGTAAGACAATGGATCAACCGTGAATGACTCAGCGACCATCCCAGTGGTATCTCGGATCGTGCTTGGACCAATGAATGGGATCACGAGGTAAGCGCCATTGCCTACACCCCAATAACCCAGCGTTTGACCAAAGTCTTCTTTGTATTGCGGGACGCCTTGTTTGGACGCCACATCAAATAAACCAGCTATACCAATCGTACTATTAATCACAAAGCGGCCGGCACTTTCTGCTGCCTTGTTGAATTTGAATTGAAGTACTTGGTTGATGGCGGTCACAAATGTTCTTAGATTGGCGAAGAAGTTACTTACGCCTGAACGAATAGGGGAGGGCATCACGGCTTTATACGCGCCAGCAATTGGCTTAAATACGGCTTTGTCTGATACGTCGTTAAATTTGTAAACGCCGCGGTTAATGGCCTCTAATGGGTCATTATTGTCCAGCGTGGCGCAGCCAGTTAACAATGTCATCATGACAACGGTGATCAGGGTAAGTAGTTTACTTCGCATTTATTATCCAAATGATGAAACAGTATTTTATAAATCAATAATGCAATTAGGGGGAACTCTAACTTAGCAAGTGCTACTTGTCCAGCATAAAATCTTGGGCTGTTGCTGTTGGCGAGCAGTTTTTATACAGTGCCAGCGCTAAATTTCGCTGGGTGGCATGATCAACAATTGGGGCTGGGTAAGTTTTACCAATCCAAACATCGAGTTCTTCTTGCCTAGTCGTGGAAATTAACCAAGGGGCATGTATTTCATTGTCACTCAATTGGGCAACCTCTGGCACATATTTACGAATGAATTTACCTCGGCCGTCAAACTTTTCTGATTGCGTAATGGGATTGAAAATTCTAAACCAAGGTTGTGCGTCACACCCAGTAGAGGCGGCCC
>CAJBIA010000140.1 GCA_903953055.1 uncultured Methylophilaceae bacterium | reverse complement strand
GTTGGCGTAGCTGCCCGAGTGTCTGCAACAAAATCACAAATGGTAAAGTCAGTTTCATGACCAACACCGCTGATGGTAGGAATGCGACAATTTGCAATGGCTCTAGCGACAAGCTCTTCGTTAAATTGCCATAAGTCTTCCATGCTCCCACCGCCACGGCAAATAATCAGCACATCGCATTCATTTCTTTCATGAGCTGTATCAATCGCTTTTGCAATTTGTCCCGCAGCGCCTTTGCCTTGAACCGGCGTCGGGTAAATCACAACAGGGATGCTGGGCATGCGGCGTCTTAGGGTTGTTAGTACATCGTGCAAGGCTGCTGCATCAGGTGAAGTCACAATGCCAATTTGTTTGGGATGTGTTGGAATTTTTTGTTTAAAAGCGGCGTCGAATAGCCCTTCTTCTTGCAATTTAGCTTTGAGTTTTTCAAAGGCTTCGAACAACGCGCCAGCGCCAGCGCGTTGTAAAAATTCGATCGTGAGTTGGAAGTCGCCACGTGCCTCATATAGAGTGACTAAAGCTCGCGCTTCAACCTTGTCGCCTTCTTTAGGTGTCCAATCTAAATAGCTATTGCGACCGCGGAACATGACGCAGCGTACTTGTGCGCCAGCGTCTTTGAGCGAGAAATACCAATGTCCAGAAGCAGCACGTGTGAGGTTGGAAATCTCACCGGATACCCAAAATAATGGGAAACTTTGCTCAAGCACTTCTTTTGCTAAACGATTGAGTTCGCTTACACTTAATACGCGTGGGGCGATACTCGCTTGTTCTGTGTCTAACATTGGGTTTTATCCGTTACAATCTAGGCTAAATGGTTGCTCATTATTATAAAGGATGAGCATGCTGGTATTCGCATTGATTGGATTTAAATATGTTGAACAAAATACTTACTAGCCGCACCGGTTATTTCATGGGCTTTTTCGCAAGCTTTGGACTGGTGGCTTTGGCGCTGGTGATTCAAACCCAATATAAATTAGAGCCGTGTCCGCTGTGTATTTCACAGCGCATTGTGTTTATGGGATTGGGACTGTTGTTTTTGATTGCCGCGATACACAATCCGCAAAAACGAACTTGGGTAAAATTTTATTCATTATTACAGATGCTTACGGCACTAGGCGGAGCTGTTGTGGCAATTCGCCACTGGTGGTTGCAAGTACACAAAGATGAAATGTTGGTGGATTGCGGTGTAGGGTTTGATTATATGTTCGATAACTTCCCCCTTAAAAAGGCATTCATGTTGGTGTTTCGCGGAACTGGGGATTGTGCTGCGATTGATTGGACTTTTGTTGGCTTAAGCATTCCGCAATTAGCGCTCATGGCTTTTTTGATGTTGGCAGCTTATGCCTTTTTGATAGCTAAAAAACGAATTTAAAAGAATTTAATATGGATAAACATTTAGAAGATTTTGTCGGCAATACCCCCTTGGTAAAATTAAAACGTATGCCAGGTGATACAAGCAATACGATTTTGGTGAAGCTAGAGGGGAATAATCCAGCGGGATCTGTCAAAGATCGTGCAGCCTTGTCCATGATTGCGCATGCTGAAGCACGGGGCGATATTAAGCCAGGCGACACTTTAATTGAAGCAACTTCAGGCAATACCGGGATTGCACTAGCAATGGCTGCTGCGATGAAGGGCTATAAAATGCTGTTAGTGATGCCTGAAAATCAAAGCGTAGAGCGTCGCCAAACCATGAAGGCATTCGGGGCCGAATTGTTGCTGACCCCTAAAGATGGCAGTATGGAATTGGCGCGTGATGTGGCAATGAAGCTTCAAGCGGAGGGGGAGGGTATTGTGCTAGATCAATTCGGCAATGAGGATAACCCGCTAGCGCATTACGAAGGCACGGGCCCTGAGATTTGGCGTGACACCCAAGGAAAAGTCACACACTTTGTCTCGAGCATGGGGACCACAGGTACCATTATGGGCACCTCACGCTTTTTGAAAGAGCAAGACTCTAAAATTCAAATTATTGGTGTACAACCTGAAGATGGCTCGCAAATTCCGGGAATTCGTAAATGGCCTGAAGAATATATGCCGACGATTTACAATGCAAAAAATATAGACGAATTGATCTACGTAAGCCAATCTAATGCGGAAAAAACTACGCGTCGCTTAGCCAGTGAAGAGGGTATATTTGCTGGCGTTTCATCAGGTGGAGCTTTGTATGCAGCTTTGCAGATTTCTAAACAAGTTGAAAATGCAGTCATAGTTTCAATTGTATGTGATCGTGGCGACCGTTATTTGTCTACTGGGATTTTCCCATCTTGATACCTACTTTAGTTTTTGATATTGAAACGATTCCCGATACTGACGGTTTAAAAAGCTTACTTGGGTTGCCTCTTGAGACAACGGCAGATGATGTGGCGAAGATTGCATTTCATCAACGTCGTCAGCATAGCGGCACTGAGTTTTTGCCATTGCATCAGCATCGTGTGGTGGCGATTTCTTGTGTGTTGCGCGAAGGTGATCATTTTAAAGTTTGGTCATTGGGTGCGTCAGATGAACCTGAAGGTCAGTTAATTCAACGTTTCTTCGATGGTATTGAAAAATATACGCCTAATGTTGTTTCTTGGAATGGTGGCGGTTTTGATTTTCCGGTGTTGCACTATCGTGGCCTGATCCATGGCGTGCAAGCGCCTCGCTATTGGGACATGGGTGAAGATGACAAAGAGTTTAAGTGGAACAATTACATCAGCCGCTATCATTCACGTCATACCGATTTGATGGATTTGCTCGCTATGTATCAAGGGCGTGCGAATGCGCCTTTAGATCATATGGCGCAATTGTGTGGCTTTCCAGGCAAACTTGGGATGGACGGAAGTAAGGTGTGGGATGCTTATCAGCAAGGTGAGATTGAAGCGATACGCAATTATTGCGAAACCGATGTGGTGAATACCTATCTTGTGTATCTGCGCTTTCAACTGATGCGCGGCCAGTTGAATCAAGCTGCTTATGATCGTGAAATTGCATTGGTGCGTGATACTTTAAACGCTGATGCTGCGCCGCACTGGCAAGAGTTTATAGCAGCTTGGAAAGTTTAATTCTAATTATTGATTAGTGAAGTTTATCCGCAATGCGTTCTCGTAAAAAATTCAAATCCGAAAATCCTATTGGAACTGCCTTTATTGAATCTATAGATCAAGAAGGGCGGGGCGTTGCTCATGTTGACGGTAAAGCGATATTCATTCGCGGCGCTCTTCCGAACGAAACGGTTACCTATCAATCTAGCCGTGTAAAAACTAGCTACGAGTTCGCTGATACCAAATCGGTTATTAAAGCTTCTAATTTGAGAGTTACGCCAAAATGTGCCCACTTTGGGATGTGTGGGGGTTGTGCGCTTCAGCATTTAGATTTTTCTGCGCAAGTGGCGGCTAAACAACGTTTACTTGAAAATGATTTGCGCCATATCGGCAAAGTAAAACCCGAAAATATGTTGCCCCCAATATATGGACCTGCTTGGGGTTATCGACATAAAGCCCGTTTACGGGTGAAGTATGTGCCTAAAAAAGATCGTGTATTGGTTGGCTTCAATGAGAAATCTGCTCCCTTTGTGGCAGATATGAATAGCTGTGAAGTACTGCCAGCGCGCGTTTCTGCCTTGATCACGCCCTTGCAAGAAATGATTGTGCAAATGAGTATTCGTGACAGCCTTCCGCAGATTGAGTTGGCAGTGGGTGAGCATGCGATTGTGCTAGTGTTTCGTGTCATGGCAACACCAAGTGCTAATGATGAGGCCCTGTTTAAAGCTTTTGCGGATGCATATGACGTGCAAGTTTGGATGCAGACTAAAGGATTGGATACGATACAGCCTTTTTATCCATTAGATGGCGCTAAACTTAGCTATTCATTACCTGAATTTGATTTAATTTATCCATTTAATCCTACTGAGTTCACGCAGGTCAATCCGCATATCAATCAAGTGATGTTGCGTCGCTCGATGCAATTGCTATCACCGCAAGCTGGAGAAAGGATTGCAGACTTTTTCTGTGGCTTGGGCAATTTTACTTTGCCAATTGCACGCTCTGGGGCGACTGTGTTGGGAATGGAAGGTCTTGAGACTTTAGTGAATCGTGCCCGAGAAAGTGCTGTTCTGAACGATTTGGCTGACCGAGTGGAGTTTGCTGAAGCGGACTTGTTTGATATGACGCCTGAATTATTAAAAGGCTTGGGTCACTTTGATAAATGGTTGATAGATCCCCCCCGTGACGGCGCAATGGCTTTAGTCAGTGCTTTGCCTGAGGATGCCAGCTTTGGTCCGGAACGTATGGTTTACGTATCATGCAATCCAGCTACGTTAGCGCGTGATGCAGGTATTTTGGTCAATGAAAAAGGCTATCGTATGATGGCTGCTGGCGTGATTAATATGTTCCCACATACCTCGCATGTCGAGTCCATTGCCTTGTTCGAGCGTTAACCTCATTGATGTTTAAAAAAATCTGTCTCTTGTTCTGGGTGCTGAGTAGTTTGGCCGCCTGTCACAAGCAAGAAGCAACTCCACAACACCGAGACATTCGATTTGCTGTTGCTCAAGCACCGATTAATCTAGACCCGCGTTATGCGACTGATGCCGCATCTGCTCGTGTTAATCGCTTGCTCTTTCGCTCGCTTGTGAGTTTTGATGCGTCTTCAAAACCTATTGCTGATTTGGCGACTTGGAAACTTATTAGTCCGATCCACTATCGTTTTACATTGGGAGAGGGGGGGCGCAGTTTTCATGATGGTAGTCATTTAAATGCCAAAGATGTCATGGCAACTTATGAATCGTTGATGGGATTAAAAGATTCGCCACTTTCAGCAGAATTTTCTGATGTTAACCAGATTCAAGTATTGGACGACAATACATTGGATTTCTATTTAAAAGAAGCCGATAACGCTTTTCCAGCTAAGCTTATTATTGGCATTTTGCCTGCCAGTCAAATTTCACAAGGGCGAGATTTTAGTCATCACCCAATAGGCAGTGGCCCACTTGAGTTTGTAAGCTGGCAAAGCACCTTACAATTCAAACGAATGACTGACGGAAAATTGATCACTTTGCTTGAGGTGAAAGACCCAACGGTGAGAGTTCTAAAGCTCATACGGGGCGAAGCTGATATTTTGCAGGGGGATTTGCCGCCAGAACTGGTGCGTTATTTAAAACGCCAGCCGAATATAAAGGTGAGCGAAAGCAATGGCACTAATTTTTCTTACTTAGGTTTTAATCTTCAAGATATAGCGCTCTCGAACATAAAAGTCCGACAAGCGGTGGCGCATGCCATCAATCGACAAGAGATTATCGAGCAAGCCTTAGTCGGTCAAACTCGATCGGCTGGGGCTATATTGCCGCCAGAGCATTGGGCAGGGAATGGCGCGCTTGAGCCATATACCTATAACCCAACGTTGGCTAAACAACTACTGCAAGAAGCTGGCGTGAAAATGCCCCTTAAGCTGGTTTATAAAACATCCACCGATGCCCAACGTGTTCGTCTTGCCACCATTATGCAAGCGCAAATGGCAGCCGCAGGTATTGCGCTTGAAATTAAAAGCCTAGATTGGGGTACGTTTTTTGAGGACGTTAAACAAGGTCATTTTCAACTTTACGGCCTCACGTGGGTCGGTATCAATACGCCAGATATTTACGCTAAGGCGTTTGGGTCGGATAATGCGCCGCCAAAGGGCTTTAATCGCGGGCGTTTTAGCGATACGCATTTAGATGCTTTGTTGGTTAAAGAAGATTGGCAAAGTGCAACGAACTATATTCATCAGCAGTTGCCTTATGTACCGCTTTGGTACGAAGGTCAGTTCGCTGCCATGCGCGCTGACATAACTGGCTATACACTAAAATCAGATGGTAATTGGGATGGCTTAGCGACGGTTATTAAGAAGTCCCGTTAGATTTTATAAATGAAGCAATCCAGAGTAAAATACTCAACTTATGCAAATAAATACCATTCCCACCGTCAAGCCAATCAATCAGTACCGCCCTTATTGGGCAAAGCGTTTTGGCACGTCCAAAATGTTGCCCATGAGTCGTGAGGAAATGGATGGTCTTGGTTGGGATAGTTGCGACATAATTTTGGTTACGGGTGATGCCTATATCGATCATCCTAGTTTTGGTATGGCGCTCGTAGGGCGTTTGCTTGAAGCGCAAGGCTTTCGCGTGGGAATTATTGCGCAGCCAGATTGGTCTGATGCTGAAGCATTTAAAGCGCTAGGCAAACCTAATCTTTATTTTGGGATTACTGCGGGCAATATGGATAGCATGGTGAATCGCTATACTGCTGACCGCAAGATTCGCTCTGATGATGCCTATACGCCAGGTGCGGTTGCGGGAAAACGTCCAGATCGTGCAGTCTTGGTCTATTCTCAGCGTTGCCGCGAAGCCTTTTCTGACGTGCCGTTGGTGATTGGGAGCATTGAAGCTAGTTTGCGTCGTATCGCGCATTATGATTATTGGTCTGATAAGGTTAGACGCTCTGTGCTGGTGGATTCCAAAGCGGATATTTTGCTTTTTGGTAATGCAGAACGCGCCCTAATTGAGTTGAGTCACCGGTTAGGAAAAGGCGAGAATCTTGCGGAGATTACCGATATTCGCGGCACTGCTTTTTTACGAAAAAAAATCCCAGAAGGCTGGCAAGAAGTTGCCTCAACGAATCTAGATCGCCCTGGGAAAGTGGAAACACATATAGACCCATATGAAATGAAAATGGGTGCCGGCACGAGCTGCGAGACGGATGCTAAAAAAGAAGAAGCCGGGCTGCCTGAAGGCACGCAAGCTGTCCAGATTGTTCGCAAGCCCAAGGCTGATCGCGCCTTGCAAGTAGTGCGTTTGCCTAGTTATGAAGAAGTTGCAAAAGACCCTGTGCTCTACGCTCATGCTTCTCGTGTTTTGCATCTAGAAGCCAACCCTGGTAATGCGCGCGCACTGATTCAAAAGCACGGCGACCGTGAAGTGTGGCTTAATGCGCCGCCAATTCCGCTCACCATGAAGGAGATGGATTACGTTTACGATTTGCCTTATGCACGTAGGCCTCATCCAGCTTATGGAGATGCCAAAATTCCTGCTTGGGAAATGATTCGCTTCTCTGTCAATATCATGCGCGGTTGTTTTGGGGGCTGTACTTTCTGCTCAATTACTGAGCATGAGGGGAGAATCATTCAAAGTCGCTCTGAAGAAAGCATATTGAAAGAAGTTGAAGAAATTCGCGACAAGGTGGATGGCTTTACTGGCGTTATTTCAGACCTTGGCGGCCCAACGGCTAATATGTACCGTATGGCATGCAAGTCACCTGAGATTGAAAAATCGTGCCGTAAGTTGTCATGTGTTTATCCAGGCATTTGTGAAAACCTCAACACTGACCACTCCGCCTTAATTCAGCTTTATCGTAAAGCCCGCAATCTTAAAGGCATTAAAAAGATTCTTATTGGCTCTGGACTGCGTTACGATTTGGCGGTGACTTCTCCTGAGTATGTGAAAGAGTTAGTGCAAAACCATGTGGGGGGTTATTTAAAAATCGCGCCTGAGCATTCTGAAGAGAATGTGTTATCTAAAATGATGAAGCCAGGCATGGGTGCTTACGATCAATTTAAAGAGATGTTTGAGCGATTCTCAAAAGAAGCCGGCAAGCAACAATATTTGATTCCATATTTTATTGCTGCACATCCGGGTACAACCGATGAAGATATGCTTAACCTTGCGCTTTGGCTTAAAAAATATGATTTTAGATTAGATCAAGTGCAAACGTTCACGCCAACGCCAATGGCGATGGCAACGGCAATGTACCACTCAGGTAAAAACCCTCTTCGCAAGGTGACAGACGATAGTGAAGATGTTCCCATTCCGAAAGCGGGTGGTGTGCGTCGATTGCATAAAGCCTTTATTCGCTATCATGACCCAAAAAACTGGCCGCTTTTGCGTGAGGCATTAAAAGACATGGGCCGTGCTGATTTAATTGGTAACGGCAAGCATTGCTTGATTCCTGCATGGCAACCGCTAGATAAAACACCCCCGCGCCTCGTGCAAGCAAGCGCAAGAAATCGCCCGGCAGTGGCAAAAGCCAAAAAAATAGAGATAGGGAAGCCGTTCCGCCGCCCACGTTAATTAGTTCATATTGAACTGGAACGCATGAAGTTTGTCACAAGAGCATATTTCATGATTAAGAGGCGATTCGTGTATTCATTTTTTTCTAAGTTTTCATTCGCGATCATTCTTTTTGTTGCATCTCAAGTCGCCCTAGCGTCTGATAATGGGTTGCTATGGAAGCTTGAAACTCCTAGTGGCAAAGTGAGTTATTTGCTTGGCACTATCCATACGGACGACCAACGCGTGACCGAGTTCTCCCCAAAAATCATCGAGGCCTTCAATCAAAGCGAAGCTTTTATGATGGAAACCTTACCACCGCGAGATCCTTCAATTTTTATGATGAAGCAAGGAACAGTGGCTGAGTTACTCACTGAAAAAGAATTCGATCAGGTACGGGAGTTGGCCGACTTTCATTCCATGCATATTGAAGCAGCCATGCGGATGAAGCCTTGGCTATTAGCGGTTATTTTTGATTTGCCTAAGCCCAAAGCGCTTTATTCCATGGATGAACTGCTCATGGCAAAAGCCGAAGAGCAATATAAAAGAATCGTAGGCTTGGAAAAAACGAGCGAACATTTTTCCGTGCTCGATACAGTTAGTATGGATGAACAAATGGTGATGCTGCGAGCGGTGCTTAAACGCAGTCAAAAAGACAAAGAACGGGATTACGAAAAGTTGCTTAAGACCTACCAATCCGGCGATTTAAAGAAAATCATTGACCTTGATGACAAAATCACTGGGGGTATGTTGCCTAAAGCTGTTTGGGAAAATATGCGAGTTAAATTGATTGATGAACGTAATGCTGGCATGGCCGAAGGCTTAGTGTCTGAAGCAAATGAAAAGCCGGTATTTGCCGCGATAGGGGCATCCCATTTGGCAGGTGAGGGTGGGGTTTTGAATCGTTTGCGTGCGGCTGGGTTTACGGTCACGCCAGTCAAGTAAATCTATAAAAATTAGATAATAAAAAAAGCGCAGTTGAAATTTCACTGCGCTTTTTTATTGATTGGGATAAATCAATCGATCCGTATCAAATCCTAAACTTTTTGCTTGAGCAATTAAGTTTAGTTTTATTTCGCTCGCCATTTGTGGCGTGCGTGAAAGTATCCAAAGATAATCTTTACCGCCTGTGACCAGTGCATAGCTATAAGTGGGCTTGTCTATCTCGACAATGGTGTAAGCGCCATAAAAGGGGCCAAAAAAGGATACTTTGAGTCGGCCAACATCGGGCGTTTCTACAAAGTAAGCTTTTCCGACGGCTTCGTGCCATGCTTGCTTTTTGGTATCAAATCCATGATTGACCACTTTTAGGCCGCCATCTTCACGCACGCTATACTCAGCATAGACCTTATCCATGCCACGTTCAAAGCTGTGATCTAAACGCGCAATTTCATACCAAGTGCCTAGGTATTTGTCGACTTCAAACCCAGTAATGGCTTTGTATTTTCCATCGTCGCCCGTGCAGGCAAGTAAAACAAAGCATAGTAATAGACTGAGTTTTTTGAGCATGGAGTGTCCTTTTGCTAGTGATTAACGACCTCGGCCACCGCCGCCTGTGTGCCCACCACGACTGCCGCCGTTATTTCGGCTAGCATTTCGTCCCGCATTTGGATTGGGTCCCCTGTTTTGTGGTTTAGGAGCAAACAAAGCTGGTTGGGGCATAGACTGATGTCTTGCTGCTTCTGACATGTTTTTTGCTGAGGGGTTTTGCGAGGCGTTCTTATGTTCACCAGCAGGGACTTTGTCCGAACGTTGTCCTTGTGGATTGTGCCGGTTTTGTTGAGATTTTCCCTGTGCTGGTTTGGCACCATTTTGTGAACGACGTTGTTGTGGACGAGGTGCACGAGGGGCTTCTGGCTCTGCCTTTTCAGGCTGTACCCAGCCATCAGCAGGCACTTTTGGAATCTCACGCTTAATAAGCTTTTCAATCTCTTTCAGTAGACTCAATTCTTCGCGGTCTACCAATGAAACGGCTGCACCACTACTTCCTGCGCGGCCAGTTCTGCCTATGCGGTGCACATAATCCTCAGGCACGTTAGGTAGCTCAAAGTTTATCACTTGAGGTAATTGGTCAATATCTAATCCACGCGCGGCGATGTCGGTCGCAACCAATACGCGTACAGTGCCATCCTTGAATTGTGCTAACGCTTTAGTGCGCGCCCCTTGGCTTTTATTGCCGTGAATTGCAGCAGCTTCAATGCCATCTTTGACCAGCTTTTCTGCCAGACGGTTAGCGCCATGTTTGGTGCGGGTAAATACCAAGACTTGTTGCCAGTTGTGATGCGTCACTAAGTGGCTAACGAGCTCGCGCTTAAAGCTTTGATTAATCATGTGTACCGTTTGCTCAACGAGCTCTGAAGCTGTATTGCGGCGTGCCACTTCAACAAAGCCAGGATTGTTGAGTAGCCCATCTGCCAGCGCTTTAATTTCATCTGAAAAGGTGGCTGAGAACAGCAAGTTTTGGCGAGTTCTTGGAAGCAGCGCTAATATTTTCTTAATGTCGCGAATAAAACCCATGTCTAACATGCGGTCGGCTTCATCTAGTACTAAAATTTCTACCCCTGATAAATCTACTGCCTTTTGGTTGGCAAGGTCTAGCAAACGGCCTGGCGTTGCCACCAATATATCTAACGGCTTTCTTAAGCGTGAGATTTGTGGGTTGATGTTGATCCCACCAAAAATGACGGTAGAAGAAAGGGATAAATATTTACCGTAAGTTTTAACAGACTCTTCAATCTGTGCGGCAAGTTCACGTGTTGGCGTGAGCATTAAGCAACGTGGGCGGCCTTTGCCTAAATCAGCAAGAGGTTTTTGGCTAAGGATATGCAAGATAGGCAAAGTGAACCCTGCGGTTTTTCCTGTGCCAGTTTGTGCGCCAGCCAGTAAATCCCGCCCTGTTAATACTTGTGGAATGGCTTGCACTTGAATTGGTGTGGGTGTGGTATAGCCCGCGTCGTTAATGGCGCGGAGTAAAGGTTCTGCTAGTCCTAAATCATTAAAATTTGGGCTAGGTTTTGTAACTTCTGAAGACAATGTAAATTCCTTAAAGGAGATTTATAAGTGGGCCTGCTGTCTATAAAACAGCACCAATCGAGACTAACAAATAAGAGATAAAAGTGTTGGCGCAAGGCGCCTTAGGCCGCTGTGCTGATTGGTATGGCACAGGGAAGATTTGATTATACGGACAATTGCTATATTAGCTAGTAATTTAAATTTTTTCGGTATGCGTGAGCAGATGAAGCTCTTCTAAGGTGAGCCAACGCCATGCACCTTCTGCTAAGTCATTGGGTAGTGTGACTTCACCAATCTTAATACGTTTAAGGGCTTCTACACGGTTGCTATTGGCGGCGATCATCCGTTTGACTTGGTGGTACTTGCCTTCAGCTAAGGTCATGTGAATGATGTGACTGCTGATTTGCTTGCAAGCCAGTGCAGCAATCGGAGCTGGTTCATCGATCAATTGAACGCCTTCTAACAAGGCTTTGATCTGGAGTTCATCTAGCGGGTGCTTGCAATGCACTTCGTAAACTTTAGGCACTTTCCATTTCGGTGAACTGAGGCGATGGATGAAATGACCGTCATCAGAAAGCAAGATTAAGCCCGTGGTATCTTCATCTAATCGTCCGATACACTGGACGTCGCGCTCGATCAGCGGATGGGGTAATAAGCTAAAAATCGATGGGTGATGGATAGTTTTATGCGAGCACTCGTAATGCGCTGGCTTATTGAGCATCAAATAAGCCAGCTCTCGGTATTGCCACGGTTCGCCATCTACCGTGAAATTCAAGTTTTCTGTGTCAAATTCTGCAAACGGATCGTCGCAAGGGTCGCCATTGACGGTGATGGCATCATGTCTGACTAAGATCCGACAAGCTTTACGTGAACCAAAGCCTTGGGAATGTAAAGCGCGCTCTATCGATATTTTTTTTGACATGCCGGCATTATAGAGGCTTTTGTGTCCGCATGACCTCAATCGTGCCATTATCTGCAATCAACACTTGGCTGGCGATGCTGTAAAACAAGCCATGTTCCACAATGCCAGGGGTGCTGTTAAGGATGGCATTTAGGGCTTCATCATTGATACTTTCAGGGAAATGCATATCTAAAATGTAGCTGCCATGAGCGCTGATGGCAACGTTATCTTTGCTGGCATTCAGACGAACATCGCCTTCTGCGCCATATTGGTTTAGTTGGTGTTTCACCATTTGCCAAGCGTTTGGAATGACTTCAATCGGAATCATGAATTTTTCACCAATACGGCCAACTAATTTACTTTTATCGGCCACTACAATGAATTGATCTGCCGCTTTGGCGAGTAGCTTTTCCATTACTAAGTCTTGTCCACGACCTTTTAATAAGCTTAAGTTCGGTGTGATTTCATCGGCACCATCGACATATAAATCAATATGGGTAAGTTGGGCGATTGATCGTACTGTTAGTCCACAGCTTTCGGCCTTGATGGCGCTAATGGTAGAGCTTGCAACGGTGCTGATGGTTAGCCCTTCATCAGATTGGCGTTTGGCAAGGTGCTCAATAAAGTAATTGGCGGTGGAGCCTGTCCCTAAGCCAATCACCATGCCATTTAAAGCAAGTTTGGCAGCTTCGAAAGCGACTAATTCTTTATCGTTCATTTTCTAATCCTTAAGGCGCAAGTGTTTCACGCTTTCTGGCGCGAGCTAATGCAGGGCGTTCAGAAAGCTTATTCATATAGTTCAGTAAAATATCATCCAATGGCACTTTAACGTGGTGTGCCCATTGTAAAACGGACACGCAAATAATATCTGCCGCGCTAAATTGATTACCTAATAAGTGTTCGCGGTTTTTTAAGTGTGCACTTAACACAGCGGCTGCCTTTTCAAACTCCCAGTAACTGGTCTTGGCTACCGCAGGGATGCGTTTGTCTTCAGGTAGAAAACGGTCGTGTTTTGCTGCTGTCCATAAATGGACTTCTAGCTCCGCAACCACAAAAAATAGCCATTGAAAATACTCAGCTCTGGCTTTTGCTTCAGTTGGAATAAGTTTGGCAGCAGGAAACTTCTCAGCAATGTAGGTACAAATAGCAGCGGATTCGCTAATTATTTGCTCGCCATCCACCAAGGTAGGAATTTTCCCGAAAGGGTTGATGGCTAGAAACGCGGGCTTTTTGTGTTCGCCTAATTGAATATTGACTAGACTATATTCGTATTCCACGCCAACTTCCTCTAGTGCCCAGGCGACCCTGGCTGAGCGGGTTTGTGGATAACCGTAAAGTTTTATCATGATGTGAATGGCCTTTGCATAGGATCAATGAAAGCAGTTTAAGTTAAAATGGTGAGAACTTTAAGTTTAAGTAAATGAGTCATGACATTCAAACACATTATTTCACGTGATAACAGTCTATTTAAGCAGCTGAAAAAGCTAGCTGATTCGTCACGTGAGCGTCGCAAATTGGGCGAGACGTTGCTGGATGGGGCGCATTTGGTTGAAAATTATATTGAAGTGTTTGGTGAGCCTCGTTTGCTGATTATTGCTGAGGGTGAAAGCACCCTAGAAGTATCACATCTAATTCAGCAACTTGCTGATGTGCCAACGGTCATGTTTCCAACCTTAATGTTTCAAGAGTTGGCACCAGTAGCAAGTCCAACGGGAATTTTGGCACTGGTGAAAACACCATCGATTGAGCCCTTAGCAGCGCCCAACTTTGTGTTGATGCTGGAGGATATTCAAGATCCAGGCAACTTAGGCAGTATGCTCCGGACAGCGGCTGCGGCAGGGGTGGATGCTGTTTATTTATCTGAAGGATGTACTGAAGCTTGGTCACCTAAAGCCTTGCGCGGTGGGCAGGGAGCGCAGTTTATCTTGCCCATTGTCGAGCGTGCTGATTTGGTAGGCTTAGCAAGCAACTTTGAAGGTCAAGTCTTAGCCACGACCTTGCGTGGTGATTCTATCTATCAAATGGATTTAAGTGGGCCAACCGCTATAGTTATTGGCAATGAAGGAAATGGTCTAAGTCCTTCAATGCAAAAGGCGGCGACTCATCATGTCACTATTCCAATTGCGTCAGGGGTTGAGTCTCTCAATGCGGCGGCGGCAACCTCAATTTGCTTATTTGAGCGAGTCAGGCAAACGATTTAGTTAGTGTTTGGTTTTTGAAACCGGCGGCATAATATCCGCCGCAAATAGTTGCTCTGCATCTACTTTATCAAACACATAGCCTGCATTACAAAAATCGCAATTCACTTCAATTTCACCGCGCTCTTCAATGATGCTATCAACTTCTGCTTGGCCTAGCATTTTAAGCATATTGCTGACGTTTTTGCGTGAGCAACTGCAACGGAAATTGATGTTGCGGGGGTCAAACAAGCGCACATCTTCTTCGTGAAATAGCCTGGTCAGTAGCGTTTCGGCTGACAGGGTGATGAGTTCATCGTCCGTGATGGTTTCTGCTAAAAAACCAGTTCTCGTCCAAGCATCGGCATCATGTTCTGGCAGGTCGGGTAATTTTTGTAACAACATGCCAGCAGCGGATTGTTGGTCACAGGCGAGCCAAATGCGTGTTTCAATTTGCTCAGAGCGTTGCATATAGTTTTGCAAAATTTCGCTAATATTGTCCCCTTCAATGGGGACGATGCCTTGATAGGTTTGACCGCCATCTTTAGGATCTAGGGTAATCACGAAATGACCATTGCCGACCAGTTCGCTAAAGCTTTGGTCCGTGATTTCACCTTGCCACTTAGCAGTGGCGCGCATTTCAAGTGAGGCGCTACATTCCACGACTAGTAAGTTCAAGGGGCCTTGTCCTTGTATCTGCAAAATTAACGCACCATTTTCTAGTTTGAGGGTGGCCGCTAACAATGCAGCAGCAGCCATGAGCTCGCCCAAAGCGCTCTTTAAGAGCGGGGGGTAATTCACGTGTTGGAGTGCGGTGTTGTAGGTATTTTTTAAACGGACTGTGTTTCCTCGGATCGGGGTGTTATCAAATACAAATCGGTGGAGTTGATCGTTGGATAATGCTGAGTTTTTGAATGTCGTCATGGCCGGTATTTTATCATGACTCCCGTGATGGCTTAAATTGTAAAAGTTGGGTGGCGGACGGCGTGTTAGACCGGGTGGTTGCGGTGAGGGGCGACTTTTTGAATGTCCCAGTGCTGTTTGGCCCATTGCCAAATATTGCTGATGGGGTATTCCTCTAAATCTTTTGGAGCTTGTTGACCTAAAAATTTGAGTGCTTGACTTAGCCACATTGAAGCTTGCGATGCATCGATGGCCGGGGCTAGGGTTTGCTTGCTTAGCTTCTCACCTCGGGCGTTGCTGGCTAGAGGGATATGAGCATACTGAGGCGTAGGGTAGTTAAGCAATTGTTGTAGATAGATTTGTCGTGGAGTTGAGTCTAGCAAATCTGCGCCGCGGATAATGTGGCTAATACGCTGTTCAAAATCATCCACTACGACGGCGAGCTGGTATGCATATAAGCCATCAGCACGTTTTAAAACATAGTCGCCGATGTCCTGAGCAAGATTTTGTTGAATGGCGCCCTGTATGACATCGATAAATGCGATTGGATTTGAATGCACCATGACGCGGCTTGCATATGGGGCTTTTACATTGGCTTTATATTTGCAGGTGCCAGGATAGATCAGGCCGTCGATGCCATGTTGTGCTGAATCGGCAATTTCTTTGCGAGAACAATCGCAGTCGTAAATAAGCGAGTTTGCTTTGAGCTGGCTTAGGGCGTCCTGATAAAGGGCGCTTCGCTCAGATTGATAGACAACTTCACCATCCCACTCAAATCCAAATGCCTCTAGCGTTCGCAAAATATGGTCAGCCGCGCCTGTGATTTCTCTAGGTTTGTCTAAATCTTCCATGCGGACTAGCCATGTTCCACCTTGAGTTTTTGCTTCGCAATAGCTGGCAAGCGCCGCCAATAGTGAGCCAAAGTGTAATGGGCCAGTAGGTGAGGGAGCGAAACGTCCTATCATGAAATTACTTTGCTAGTGGACCGCCTGAAGATAAGGGGGGATATACCAGGACTGCAGGTCTCTTCCTAGTAAGACAAGATGACAATGCATGCGGTCACCACCATTGGCGCTTACGTCAAATTCATAGGTGCGTTGGATTTGCACATGACCTTTGACATTGCGACCCAACCTTAAACGCACGCATGCAACACTTTCATCTAATAGCTGTAATTGAGTGCGCTGTGTAAGGTCGTGTCCTTTGGTGATGGCCTGGTCGCGGGCTGAAAGGCTATCTAACCAGTACCATGCAAGCAAGAGAATGGTGATGAGTAATATATTTTCCAAAGGAAGCTCTTATTTTTAATAATGAGGCAGTTTAATCAATCTAGCACTATTCGTCATGTTTGGATGGTAATGCATTTTTCTAGTGCGCGAATTGTCGAAATATGAAGCGATTCCAAGTCATTTCGCACATTAAAAGTGCAGTGCACTTAACATTGATCTATTTTGGTGCATGATATTTTATTGTTTGAAATAAAATATTATTGAAAACAATGCATTAAAAGTTCTGGCCTATTTATTGCTATGTTTTATCGTTAAATTAAGGCTGACTGCGTGACAGTTTGACCTGAAAATAATTAAAAAAATAGTATGAGGATGAAAATATGGAAGCGCTTCAAACGGCAAGTGATGTGTTATTTGTATTATTAGGCGCCATTATGGTGCTAGCGATGCATGCGGGCTTTGCTTTTTTAGAGGTCGGTACGGTACGACGTAAAAATCAAGTAAATGCTTTGGTTAAAATCATGGTGGACTTTTCGGTCTCGACTATCGCCTATTTTTTTATTGGGTATAGCGTTGCCTACGGCATTGGTTTTTTACAGGGCGCAGACGTCCTCATTGCTAAAAATGGTTATGAGTTAGTCAAATTTTTCTTCTTGCTGACTTTTGCGGCGGCCATTCCTGCCATTGTTTCTGGCGGCATTGCAGAACGTGCAAAATTCAATCCGCAACTAGCGGCAACGTTTTTATTGGTGGGTTTCGTCTATCCATTTTTTGAAGGCATTGCTTGGAACCATCATTTTGGCATTCAAGATTGGCTTAAAGCTAGTTACGGTTTTGAGTTCCACGATTTTGCGGGGTCTGTTGTGGTGCATGCCATGGGTGGTTGGATTGCTTTGGGGGCGGTCATTTTATTAGGGGCTCGCCATGGTCGTTATGGTAAAGATGGCCGCTTGCACGCGCATCCGCCATCAAACATTCCTTTCTTGGCATTGGGTGCATGGATTTTAACTGTGGGATGGTTTGGTTTTAATGTGATGTCAGCACAAACCTTAACAGGCGTTACCGGTCTGGTTGCATTAAATTCTCTGATGGCATTGGTCGGTGGCACCATTGCCGCGCTTTTGATGGGTAAAAACGATCCTGGCTTTGTACACAACGGGCCATTGGCAGGCTTGGTGGCAGTGTGCGCGGGGTCTGATGTGATGCATCCGCTAGGTGCGTTGGTAACTGGCGCAGTCGCTGGGACATTATTTGTTTGGGCATTTACCTTAACTCAAAATCGCTGGAAGATTGATGATGTATTAGGGGTGTGGCCACTGCATGGTCTATGTGGCGCTTGGGGCGGTATTGCGGCTGGGATCTTCGGTGCCAAAGCGTTGGGTGGCCTCGGTACTGTTAGCTTAATGTCACAATTGATTGGCACAGGCCTGGGGATTGCAATTGCCTTGTTTGGGGGTTTTGTGGTTTATGGCTTACTCAAAAAGGTGGTCGGGATACGTATGGATGTTGAAGATGAGTATATGGGTGCGGATTTGGCGATTCATAAAATTACGGCAACGCCCAACATGGGTGGCGGTGACGAATAGGCTTTAATGTGGTCAGATTTTGAAAAAGGCTCAGTATGATCTGAGCCTTTTTTGTTTCTGTCGGAATGGTCAGCCTATCTCAACCGGAGGCAAGTCTTTTAGTTCTTCATCAGTGAATAAACGGCCTTTAGTAATAAAGGCTTTACCCGTCCCGCAATCAAGTGAGAATGAGCCGCTAGAGGCGTCCATGGCATCAAGTATGGTATGGGTATTCTCGGAGAACTGAAAGTGGCTATGGCCCATGTAAAACGCTGCACCCTCTACTTCTCCGACTTTGACATCTGAGGGGGTTTTTCTGAATTCATTGGCTGGCATGCACATCGGGCCGCTGCCTTCACAGCATCCACCCGACTGAAAAAATATAATCGGACCATGTTGCGCTGTTAATTGACGAATTAGCGCAATTGCAGAAGGGGTCCCGGAAATACGTTCAGCCATAAATCAAGCTCCTGAAACGGACATAAAAAAAGAGGCGGTATTAACCGCCTCTTTATACTAGCTTTATTACTTGACTAATTCAATAGGGAATTAACCCCTTTTGAGTTAGAAGAAGCCTAGCTTTTTAGGGCTATAGCTTACCAACAAGTTTTTAGTTTGTTGGTAATGATCAAGCATCATTTTGTGTGTTTCACGGCCGATCCCTGATTCTTTGTAGCCGCCGAACGCTGCGTGCGCTGGGTAAGCGTGGTAGCAGTTAGTCCATACGCGACCAGCTTTAATGCCACGACCCATACGGTATGCACGGCTACCGTCACGGCTCCAAACGCCAGAACCTAGACCGAAGATGGTATCGTTAGCGATCGCTAAGGCTTCCGCTTCATCTTTAAAGGTTGTCACAGCTAGCACTGGTCCAAAAATTTCTTCTTGGAAAATGCGCATTTTGTTGTTCCCTTTAAATAGGGTTGGCTGCACGTAGTAACCTTGGGCTAAATCGCCACCAAGTTTATTTTGCTCGCCGCCAATGAGTAGCTCAGCACCTTCTTGTTTACCAATGTCCATATAAGACATGATCTTGTTTAACTGGTCTGCAGAAGCTTGTGCGCCGAGCATGGTATTTGGATCAAGTGGGTTACCTTGTTTGATGGCAGCGACACGTGGCAATACTCGCTCCATGAATTTGTCGTAAACGGATTCTTGGATCAATGCACGAGATGGGCAGGTACAAACCTCACCTTGGTTAAATGCAAACAATACTAGGCCTTCGACGGCTTTATCAAAAAAGTCGTCATCAGCTGAAGCGATATCTTCAAAGAAGATGTTAGGTGATTTACCACCAAGCTCTAGTGTTGCAGGAATCAAGTTGCCAGCTGCCGCTTGAGCAATTACGCGGCCAGTAGCAGTAGAGCCTGTGAACGCGATTTTTGCGATACGACGGCTGTTAGCAAGTGGGGCGCCCACTTCGCGGCCATAACCGTTAACAATGTTCATCACGCCTGGGGGAACGATGTCAGCAATTGTTTCCATCAAAATCAAGATGCTAATGGGTGTGAATTCAGCTGGCTTCATGACAACGCAGTTACCTGCGGCGACAGCAGGGGCTAGCTTCCATGCAGCCATTAAGATTGGGAAGTTCCAAGGAATGATTTGACCAATCACGCCTAGTGGTTCGTGAAAATGATATGCCACGGTGTTTTCATCAAGCTCTGCTAATGAGCCTTCTTGTGCACGGATACAGCCTGCAAAGTAACGGAAATGATCAATGGCTAATGGAATGTCCGCATTGATAGTTTCGCGAATTGGTTTACCGTTATCAATCGTTTCAGCGGTCGCCAATAACTCAAGGTTTGCTTCTAAACGATCCGCAATTTTGAGCAACATATTCGCGCGTTCTTGCACGGATGTTTTGCCCCATTTATCAGCCGCTGCATGTGCTGCATCTAATGCTAACTCAACGTCAGCTGCGCCTGATCGAGCGGCTTTGGTGTATGGCAAACCAGTAATTGGTGTAATTACATCAAAGTATTCACCGCTAACAGGGGCAACCCATTTTCCGCCAATAAAGTTATCGTATTTGGCTTTGTAAGGGATTTTTACGCCCATGCCTTTAAGTAGTTCTAAGCTCATTCTCATTATCTCCGTGTTTTTTTAAATTGATTTATGTTTGCCATGTTGCTTAAGTACCACACATAACTTTACTCCAAATTAAAATAAAATGAAGCTCTTTTAGCGGGTAATATGCCCTATTTTTTTGTGCAATAGACTAAAAGTAATTCTGGGGAAAGCACTTTCAGTTTAAACCCCATTTTAATAGTGGATTTTTAAATGTGCTTTTGTGGTTTTTTCAGCGCCAATACTGAACACAAGCAACATAATGATTGATACAATGTGGCGATTAATTTGTAACTTTTTTAGCTTATTTGCATCCAAGTGAATGGTTGCCTAAAAACAAGTTTTGGAGAGTCGTTGTGTCAGATGAAATTTTAGTGGACATCGATCAGCATATCGAAGCCCATGTCAATGTTCCAGGGGCATTAATGCCGCTACTTCATGCTATACAGGATGATGTTGGCTATGTGCCAGAAATTAGTTATTCGCGTATCGCTAAGGCCTTGAATTTGTCAGTGGCTGAAGTGCATGGCGTTGTGACTTTTTATCATCACTTCCGCACCCATGCCCCTGGTAAACATATTCTGCAAATTTGTCGTGCGGAGTCTTGCCAAGCAATGGGCTCTGAAGCGCTTGAAGCCTACGTTAAAAAAACCTTGGGTGTGGATTACCATCAAACAACAGCAGATGGGGCGATTACACTAGAGCCGGTTTACTGTTTGGGTAACTGCGCATGTTCTCCTGCAGCATCGATCGATGATCAAGTGTGTGGGCGTGTAGATGTTGAACGTGTGAATGAAATTATTGCTGAAGCAAGGGGCGCATAATGGCAATTACGATTTATGTCCCGAGAGATTCTAGTGCGCTGTCACTAGGCGCAAACAGAGTAGCGGCAAATATTCAAGCTGAAGCGGATAAAAGTGGTGTTGAAATTCATTTAATCCGAAATGGTTCACGTGGGTTGTTTTGGTTAGAGACAATGGTGGAAGTTAGAACTTCTAAAGGTCGCGTGGCCTATGGGCCGGTGATGCCAAAAGACGTGGCAAGTTTGTTTGATGCAGACTTTATCAATGGCGGGGCACATCCACTGCATCTTGGTTTGACAGATGAAATGGCATGGCTCAAAAAACAAGAGCGTTTAACTTTTGCTCGGGTTGGTATTACTGACCCTGTTTCTGTTGAAGATTATGTGGCGCATGATGGTTTTAAAGGGCTTAAAAATGCTCTAACAAAATCAGGCGCAGAGATTGTAAAAGAAGTCACCGACTCGGGTTTGCGCGGCCGTGGCGGCGCAGCATTTCCCACGGGCATTAAGTGGAATACCGTACTCAATGCCCCAGCGGATCAAAAGTACATCGTATGTAATGCCGATGAGGGCGACTCAGGAACATATTCAGACCGCATGATTATGGAGGGTGATCCGCTTGTGCTGGTTGAAGGGATGACGATTGCAGGTCTCGCGGTTGGTGCGACACAAGGTTATATCTATCTTCGATCAGAATACCCGGATGCTTTGGTGACGCTCAATGAAGCCATTGCGAATGCTTACCAAGCCGGATACTTGGGCGAGGATATTTGTGGAAGCGGTCAGTGTTTTCATCTAGAAGTGCGCCGCGCTGCTGGTGCATATGTCTGCGGTGAGGAAACTTCATTACTCGAAAGCTTAGAAGGCAAGCGTGGTGTGGTCCGTTTTAAACCACCACTCCCTGCGATTGAAGGCTTGTTTGGCAAGCCAACGGTTGTGAATAATGTGATCTCATTAGCGACTGTGCCGATTGTGTTAGACAAAGGTGGCAAGTTCTATCAAGACTTTGGTATGGGTCGTTCACGCGGTACATTACCTATTCAGTTGGCCGGCAACATCAAGCAATGTGGATTGGTTGAAAAAGCTTTTGGGGTCACTTTGCGTGAACTGCTTTATGATTTTGGAGGTGGGTCAGCTTCCGGCAAGCCCATACGCGCTGTTCAAGTCGGCGGCCCATTAGGGGCTTATTTGCCAGAGTCTCAATTCGATACCCCTTTGGATTACGAAAAGTTCAGTGAGATTTGGGCGGTATTAGGACACGGCGGTATTGTGGCGTTTGATGATACGGTGGATATGGCGAAAATGGCACGTTATGCATTTGAATTCTGTGCCATAGAGTCGTGTGGAAAATGTACCCCATGCCGGATCGGTTCAACACGTGGGGTTGAAGTGATGGATAAAATTATCGCAAAACAAGATCACGCAAAAAACATTACATTGGTCCGAGATTTAAGCGACACGATGTTAAATGGATCCCTTTGTGCATTGGGGGGCATGACGCCATACCCAGTGCTAAGTGCAATTAATCATTTCCCAGAAGATTTTGGCCTCAAGAAAGGTCAAGTAGCTTAATGCTGCAAGGAGAAACTTATGAGTAAATACACGGATTTCGGTACCCCAGCAAAAACCTCAGCGAATCAAATCACATTAGAGATTGATGGCACGCAAATTACCGTGCCTGAAGGCACATCGATTATGCATGCTGCCATGGTTGGGGGTGTCACGGTGCCCAAACTTTGCGCAACGGATAGCTTGGATCCTTATGGTTCATGTCGCTTGTGTTTAGTTGAGATTGAAGGCCGTCGTGGTTTTCCGGCTTCATGTACCACACCCGTTGCTGAAGGCATTAAAGTCAAAACGCAAACGCCTAAATTAGCGGATATTCGCAAAGGCGTCATGGAGCTTTATATCTCTGATCATCCGCTTGATTGCCTGACTTGTGCGACCAATGGAGACTGTGAACTACAAGACATGGCCGGGGCTGTCGGCTTACGTGAAGTGCGTTATGGCTACGATGGCGAAAATCATCTACAGGCAGAAAAAGACACTTCAAATCCTTATTTCCAATTTGATCCATCGAAATGTATTGTTTGTTCACGTTGCGTGCGGGCCTGTGAAGAAGTGCAAGGCACCTATGCGTTGACTATTCAAGGTCGCGGTTTTGAATCTAAAGTTGCTTCTGGTACTGAAAATTTCTTGGAGTCGGAATGTGTTTCTTGTGGCGCTTGTGTACAAGCCTGCCCAACTGCAACATTGATTGAAAAATCAGTGATTCAACATGGTGTGCCAGAGCACGTGGTCACAACGACTTGCGCATACTGTGGTGTGGGGTGTTCATTTGATGCTGAAATGAAGGGTGAGCAAGTCGTTCGCATGGTGCCAAGCAAAAATGGGGGTGCCAATCATGGACATTCTTGCGTCAAAGGTCGCTTTGCTTGGGGTTATGCAACCCACCAAGACCGGATTACAACACCAATGATTCGTAAGAGCATCCATGACGCTTGGTCGGAAGTGTCATGGGACGAAGCTATTCAATACGCTGCGAGCGAAATTAAACGTATTCAAGCCAAATATGGTCAAGAGTCTGTGGGTGGCATTACCTCATCACGTTGCACCAACGAAGAAGTCTATGTGACACAAAAACTCGTGCGTGCCGTATTAGGCACGAATAACGTCGATACTTGTGCACGTGTTTGTCACTCACCGACGGGTTATGGATTAAAACAAACATTAGGCGAATCAGCGGGTACGCAGACTTTTGATTCTGTGATGCATTCAGATGTCATTTTTGTGATGGGGGCGAACCCAACAGACGGCCATCCAGTCTTTGGATCACAAATGAAGCGACGCTTGCGTGAAGGCGCAAAATTGATTGTGGCAGACCCACGTCAAATTGACTTGGTGTCATCACCACACGTAAAAGCGGATTTCCATTTGAAATTGCGTCCTGGCACCAATGTTGCCTTAATTGCTGCCATGTCACATGTGATTGTGACCGAAGGGTTGGTCAATGAAGCCTTTGTAAGAGAGCGCTGTGAATGGGAGTCTTTTGAGTTCTGGCGTGACTTCTCTGCGAAGCAGGAAAACTCACCTGAAGCTCTTAGTGAGGCGCTAGGTGTGCCAGCTGAAGATATCCGCGCAGCGGCAAGGTTGTATGCAACCGGGGGGAATGCTGCGATTTACTACGGCTTGGGAGTGACCGAGCATAGTCAAGGCTCAACCACGGTCATGGGGATTGCCAACCTAGCGATGGCCACTGCTAATGTGGGGCGTGAAGGGGTGGGAGTCAATCCACTTCGCGGGCAGAACAACGTGCAAGGTTCATGCGACATGGGCTCTATGCCACATGAGTATCCCGGCTATCGTCACGTCTCAGATGATGCGACACGCGCATTGTTTGAAACAGCATGGGGAAGACCGCTCAGTAAAGAGCCTGGTTTACGGATCCCCAATATGTTGGATCAAGCCATTAGTGGAAGTTTCAAGGCCTTGTATTGTGTGGGGGAAGATATTGTTCAGTCTGACCCAAATACCCAGCATGTCACCCATGGTCTTGAATCCATGGAATGTGTGATCGTGCAAGATTTGTTCTTGAATGAAACTGCGATGTACGCACATGTGTTTTTCCCAGGAGCATCATTCCTAGAAAAATCAGGGACGTTCACTAATGCTGAACGCCGCATTTCGCCAGTTAGACGTGTGATGACGCCAAAGAATGGTTATGAGGATTGGGAAGTGACCGCTAAGCTTGCATCTGCACTGGGTTATCCTATGCATTACGCACACGCATCTGATATTTTGGATGAGATTGCAGCCTTAACGCCAACATTTAAAGGCGTAAGCTTTAAGAAACTAGATGAACTTGGTAGTGTGCAATGGCCTTGTGATGATGCAAATCCTGCTGGGACGCCCACCATGCACATTGATGAATTTGTGCGCGGTAAAGGTAAATTCTTTATCACGGAATATGTGCCGACCACTGAAAAAGTGAATGCGAAATATCCTTTGATTTTGACAACGGGTCGTATTCTTTCTCAATACAACGTCGGCGCGCAAACACGACGTACTCAAAACGTGACTTGGCATACTGAGGACGTGATTGAAATTCACCCGCATGATGCTGAAGACCGCGGTATTAATGATGGTGATTGGGTGGGCATTACTAGTCGTGCTGGTGAAACGGTGCTTCACGCCAAAATCACAGAGCGTGTTCAGCCTGGGGTGGTTTACACCACATTCCACCACCCGGAATCTGGTGCAAACGTAATTACCACTGACAATTCAGATTGGGCCACTAACTGTCCTGAGTTTAAAGTGACGGCGGTGCAATTAACGAAAGTAACTCAACTTTCTGAATGGCAGCGTGAATACAATACATTTAGTAAAGAGCAAATTGGTTTTGTGCAGCACCCAAAAAATGAAGCCAACGTATAATTTACGCATGCATTGATGTCCGACTCTAGAAAGCCAGTCATTCAATATTCGGACATCATTGCGCAATCGGCGACTAGTCGCTTGGTGGTTCAAAAGTGGCAAGTGGGTGACGTCAGGTCGCTTGAGGATTGTGTGGCTGAAGAAGTCCCTGTTGCGATGATTTATAATGGCATCTCTCATGCGGTCATGTTAGCAACGCCGCAAGACTTGGAAGATTTTGCTTTGGGTTTTTCATTGGCCGAGGGCATCTTAAGTAGCTCAAAAGAATTGTATGCCATTGAAAGCGTCCATCAATCTTCAGGGATTGAATTACGGATGGAGATTGCAAGCGAGCGATTTTCTCAGCTCAAAGACAAACGTCGAAGTATGACGGGGCGAACCGGATGCGGTCTTTGCGGTGCAGAAAGTTTAGAACAGGCGCTGCGTTTGCCAGAGCATCTGATTGTTTCTGATGTGGTATTTAAGAGAAAGTCGGTGCTTAAAGCGCTTGAAAATGCGGTTGATCACCAAGTCCTGCAGTCAACAACCGGGGCAACGCATGCAAGTTTTTGGGTAGATGCCAATGGTAAAATTGCGATGGTGCGAGAAGATGTTGGTCGTCACAACGCCTTAGATAAGTTGCTTGGGGCGAGCGCAAGAAAAGAAAAAGAAGCGGGTTTTGTGCTGACCACTAGTCGCGCGAGTTATGAAATGGTCCAAAAGGTGGCTGTGGCTGGTGTGTCAATGTTGGTGGCAATTTCGGCGCCAACAGGCTTGGCAATCAGAGTGGCTGAGCAGTGTGGCGTGACATTGATTGGTTTTGCGCGTTCTGAACAATTTGTGGTGTACACCCATCCAGAGCGCCTTGTATAAAGTAAAAAGATTGAGATAGAGGAAATTCATGAAAGTTGAGCAGTTGATTACCATGGCCAATCAAATTGGCACATTTTTTAAGTCTTCGCCTGATACTGAACAGGCAAAAAAAGATATTGCGATGCACCTCAAACGTTTTTGGGCCTTGAGTATGCGCTTGCAATTAATTGCACATACTCAAGAAAATGCAGGACAAGGGTTAGAGCCGATCGTTAAAGATGCCATTATTGAGCATCAAGCCTTGCTTGCTTAATTCCTACGCTATTTTCTCATTGCCAGACTATACCTAAAAATATCATGGCAAAATTTCATGTGATTATTCCAGCGGCGGGTTCTGGCAGCCGAATGGCGACAGTATTACCTAAGCAATATGTGTCATTGCTTGACCGTCCCATGATTGCATGGACACTGGATACATTTTTAGCTTGTGAGCGGATTGCCTCAGTGCATCTCGCATTAAGTCCAGACGATCATCATTGGCAGGCTCATCAAATCCATCATCCCAAATTGTCGATATTGCATTGTGGCGGTGAAACGCGCGCGGTGACCGTGCTGAATACCCTGAAAGTGTTGGATGTTGATGACGCTGATTGGGTCTTGGTTCATGATGCTGCACGTCCTGGATTGACCCATGAACTGTTAGATCATTTGCTCGATGAAGTGCAAGATGATGAAGTGGGCGGCTTGTTAGCTATTCCAGTTTCAGATACATTGAAGCGTGCTGATGCGAAGCTACGGGTTGCGAGCACTGAGTCACGTGATGGGTTGTGGCAGGCACAGACCCCGCAGATGTTCCGTTATGGCATTTTAAAAGACGCGTTAACAAAAGCGGGCGGCAAGCCAACCGATGAGGCAGAAGCGGTAGAAGCCCTAGGATTTAGTCCAAAGTTAGTGACAGGCCAGTTACGTAATTTAAAAATTACTTATTCGCAGGATTTGGCTTTGGCAGAAGCGATCCTTGCAGCAGATCAGCAAGAGGCGAAAAAATGATCAGGATCGGACATGGCTATGATGTGCATGCATTGGTTGAAGGACGTAAGTGCATCATTGGCGGGGTAGACATTGCTTATGAAAAAGGCTTGCTCGGCCATTCTGATGCAGATGTTTTATTACATGCGATTTGTGACGCGATGCTTGGTGCTGCTGGCTTGGGAGATATTGGACTGCACTTCCCGGATAGTGATGCCAAGTATCAAGGCGCTGATTCAAGAGATTTATTGCGTCATGTGGCGGGCTTATTAAAAGTGCATGGCTTTATGCTCAGTAATGTCGATGCCACGATCATTGCGCAAGCGCCCAAGATGTCGCCACATATTGAAACGATGTGCGTGAACATTGCGAGTGATTGCGGTGTTAAAAGAAGCCAGGTGAACGTAAAAGCCACAACCACTGAAAAACTGGGATTTATAGGCCGTGGCGAAGGCATTGCGGCTGAAGCGGTGTGTCTAATTCAAGCCGCTTAGACCTGGTAAATATTGGCGAGCGGTGCCAGTGAAAAGAATTCAAGCGGCACTAGGCAGCAGCAACTATGGCGATTTTTTGTTTAGGGCTTGATAGCTTGACTGAATGCGCTTCGATACCGACATTTAGACGTGTTCGTACCGCACTAAAAATAGCGGCTAGGTTGTCCATGCTTGGATTGCCTTTTGGTGAGAGCATTCTATGTAAGCTTTTACTTGGTTTTTCTGTTTTTCGCGCAAGCTCTTCAAATCCAATGGTTGCGTTTACTAAGTCTCTAAGAATGAGTCGAGCAGTTTCAGTCTCATTATTTAAGAATAATGTGGCAGCTTCGTCTAATAACGCTTGAGCGAATTGAGCATCACGATTAACTCTTTCTACGATCGTATCTTTAAAATCTCTTGTTAGTGCCATTACATCTCCACGTGTCTTGTCTTGTGTAATTTAGTTATTTCGTTTTTTTTCTTGCTTTGTATTCCGAGTGTAATTCTTTAGCGCGGTCGATGTCTTTTTGTTGTTTTTTCTTAGTTCCACCACCCAATAAAATGATGAGTTTTTCACCATCTTTGGCTAGATAGATTCTATATCCAGGGCCCCAGTCAAGAACGTACTCACCAATTCCATCAAACCATTTAATGTTGGACGTGTTGCCAAGTTCTATCCTCGCAACTACTACGGTGATTTTAACTGCTGCTTGTGTATTTAAGCCGTCAAACCAGTCTTTGTAAGGATTAGTTCCATCCTCTCGAATATATTCTTTAACGTTAATCACCATAAGCAATGGTAATATATATGTTACTTTTAAGTCAACATATTACGAGAAAGGTGATGAAGTGTAATCTTACTTAGGCCTGCTCTTCTTTTGGCTCCCACTTTCGACCCTTGACCTCGTCTGAGAATGATGGGAAAAGGAGTGGTAATAGCAGCAGCGTAAAGAATGTTGCCGTCACTAATCCACCCACAATGACGACAGCAAAGGGTCGCTGTGTTTCAGAGCCAATGCCATGCGAAAGCGCCGCGGGCAGCAAACCTAGACCAGCCATTAAAGCAGTCATTAGAATGGGGCGTAAACGCACTACAGCCCCCTCTAAGATGGCATCCGCCACCGTATACCCTTCTAAAATAAGATGCTTGATTTGCTCAACCATAATCACGCCGTTTTGCACTGAAATCCCTGCCAACGCGATAAATCCAACGGCCGCTGAGATGGAGAGATGGAGGCCAGCGAGTCCTAATCCAGCGAAGCCGCCAATCAGAGTGAATGGGATCATTAGTAGCACTAGCAATGAATTTAATACGGATCTAAATGCCGTAAATAAGACAAAGAAGATCAGCATGAGCGAAAGCGGCACAATCACTTTGAGCCGCTTCATGGAGCGTTGTTGGTTTTCAAATTGTCCGCCCCATGTCATGGCATACCCTGGAGGTAATTTGACTTGATCTTTTACCTTGGCCATGGCTTCTTTTACAAAGCTGCCTTGATCGCGGTTAATTAAGTTGGCTTTGATCGCCACAATGCGCGACACTCCTTCACGGCCCACACGAGATGCACCCTGTTTGATGGTGATGTCTGATATTTCACTTAGTGGGATGGTGCCGGCATTATTAGGCAAGGAAATGGGCAACTCATCGATATCATCTAGACCATCTCGGAACTCTTGGTTTAGGCGAAGGGTGACATCAAATCGGCGGTCACCATCATAGAAGGTGCTCGCTGCGGTTCCCGCCAAAGCAGTTTGCACGGAAGCGTTGACGTCATTCACTGACATGCCATAGCGCGCTAGCTTGCTTCTATCTAATGTAATATCGAGTTCTGAGTTGCCAGAGATACGAATTGCAGCGACGTCTGTTGCACCTTGGATGGTGTTGAGAACGCTGACAACCTGATCCGCCTTGTTTTCTAAAACATTCAAATCTGGGCCGAAGATCTTGACGGAAATT